>JACMNZ010000235.1 GCA_014378285.1 Pseudopedobacter sp. | reverse complement strand
ATGAATTTGCCGTCAGCTTCAAGCTTCATGATGGTAGAAGGTTCTTTCTTTTCTGTGCTTTCTTGTTCTAAATCAACCACATAATCAACACCATCAATAATTGTCTGACTCATTTCCGAAAAGTTTGTCGGTGTAGGTTCACCACTAATATTGGCCGAAGTTGAAACAAGAGGTTTACGAAAACGCTGAATAAGTTGCTGACAGAACTCGTGTTTTGGAATGCGAATGCCGACACTACCGTCCTGATTAATAAGATTTACAGCTAAATTTTTAGCTCCAGAATAAATAATGGTTAAAGGTTTTTCGGTGTATTCTATTAAATCGTAAGCAATATCTGGCACTTCAGAAATATAGCTTTGTAACTTATTTTCGGTATCTAAAAGAATAATCAAACTTTTGCTGTCTTCCCGATTTTTAAGTTTAAAAATTTTCGCTACCGCTTCGGCGTTCGTTGCATCACAGCCTAAACCCCAAACGGTATCGGTTGGATAAAGAATGATCCCTCCTGATTTCAAAACCTCTAAAGCTTTGTTGATTTCTTCTTTAAGCATGAGTTATAGTTTCTTGGTAAACCTTCATCAAATTTCCTGAAATTTTGTCTTCTCTGAAATTAAGCACAAATCTTTTCCCCTTTTTTATCAATTCTTTCTGCAGATTTTCATCGTTCCAAATTTTTAAAATTGATGATGTAAGGTCTTCTTTATTATCTTGTTGAATATATAAACTATCCGGTCCACCAGCCTCTTCTAAACATGAGCCTTTTGCTGCAATAACCGGAACACCGCAATTTAAAGCTTCCAAAATCGGGATGCCAAAACCTTCAAATTTTGAAGGATAAATAAATATTTTAGCTAATTGGTATATCCCTGGTAAATCCAAAAAAGGAACATCATTTAAAAATGTCACTCTTTTTTGTAAACGATGAACCGTGATGAAGTTTTGTAAAATATCCTGATACGGAGTTTTTTTTCCAACTAATATTAAATTGATAGCATTAGGTAAGCTTTGTAATGATTTTAAAATCAATAATTGATTTTTCCTGTTCTCTATGGTTCCAACACAAAGTAAATATTCATCTGGTAATTGATATTTTATTTTAACATCATTCAGTTTTGCTTGAATTTCGTCAGTATAAAAAATCGAGTCACAACCCTGATAAACAACTTCAATTTTATCTTCATCAGTTCCAAAGAAGTGGATAATATCTCTTTTTGTTTGTTCGCTTATTGCGATGATTTTATCAGCACTTTTACAAGCCGAACGAAATTTAGTATCGTAAATTTTTCGATCCAACCATTTAAAATAATGAGGATATCGTAAATAAATTAAATCATGAATGGTGACTACCGATTTAATTCCAACTTTTTTTAACCCAGAGGGTAATTCGTGACTTAACCCGTGATAAAGTTCAATTTTATCTTTGATTAAATCTTTTACTACGCCTTTACTACGCCAATAAGATTTTAAGAATTTTAAAGGAGTAGACCTGATAATTGTATTAGGAAGCTCGTATAGAAATTTCGTTCTGTTGGTTTTTACTTTATCTGGTGCGTAAAGGAAGTATTGGTTTTCGGGATGTTGAGTAGAAAGGATTTGAATAACAGAACGGGCGTAATTGCCTAAACCTGTAAAGTTTTTAAATGCTCTTTTAGCTTCGAATCCGATTCTCATTTTTTAGGTTTTAGGTGGTAAGTTTTAGGTAATAAGTTTTAAGCTAATCCCTTAAAACTTATTACTTACAACCTATAACTTCATTTAAACACCTACCTTATTTTCTCTCAAAGCAACATTAAGAGAAGTATTTTT
>JACMNZ010000234.1 GCA_014378285.1 Pseudopedobacter sp. | reverse complement strand
CTCAATTTTGCCCAAAAACTAGATAAACAAGATAAACTCGCTTTTTTTAGGAACGAGTTTTTAATTCCCCAAAAGGATGGCGAGCAACTTATTTATTTTTGTGGAAACTCTTTGGGTTTACAACCAAAATCAGCTTCAGTTGAACTAACAAAACAGTTAGATGTTTGGCAAAACCATGCGGTTGAAGGTTGGTTTAATGGAGAAAAAAACTGGTTAAATTATCATGATGAAATTAAAGAACTTTTAGCTCCAATATTAGGAGCAAAAGCTTCAGAAGTTACATGCATGAATAGTTTAACGATAAATATCCACTTATTGTTAACTAGCTTTTATCAGCCGAAAGGCAAAAAATATAAAATTTTAATGGAAGGCGGTGCATTTCCATCTGATCAATATGCCATAGAATCTCATGTGAAAACTAGAGGTTTTAATTATCAAGATGCGGTAATAGAAGTTTTTCCAAGAACCGGAGAAGACACTTTAAGAACAGAAGATATTCTTTCTAAAATTCAAGAACATAAAGATGAAATTACACTTATCCTTTTTGGAGGGATAAATTATTATACTGGGCAATTTTTTGATTTAGAAGCCATTACCAAAGCAGGACATGAAATTAAAGCGATGGTAGGTTTCGATTTGGCACATGCCGCAGGGAACGTTCCAGTAAAATTGCATGATTGGGACGTAGATTTTGCCTGTTGGTGTTCTTACAAATATATGAACTCTGGCCCCGGAGGTATTGCTGGAATATTTATCCACGAAAAACATTTTAAAAAAGATTTTAACAGATTAGCAGGTTGGTGGGGTTACCAATTAGATAAAAGATTTAAGATGGAAAAGGGCTTTATCCCCGAAAATGGCACAGAAGGTTGGCAAGTTTCCACAAGCCCTATTTTATTAATGGCCACACATAAAGCTGCATTAAAAGTAATGAATGATGCAGGTTTTGAAAATTTAAGAGAAAAAAGTATTCAATTAACTGCTTTTTTAGAGTTCATCATCAACGAAGTAAATCAAGAAAAAGGGGAGGAAATCTTTAAAATTATTACTCCTAAAAATCAGGAAGCAAGAGGTGCTCAACTTTCTATCATCTGTAAAGAAAATGGAAAACAAACTTTTGATGCTTTAGTAGCTAAGAATATTATTGGAGATTGGCGAGAACCAAATGTGATTAGAATAAGTCCGATTCCGTTGTATAATACTTTTGAAGAAATTTATAAATTAGGGCAAGTTTTAAGGTAGGTTTTAGAAGCAAGATTTTAGAGACAAGAGTTGAGGAGTAAGAAATAAGAACTTATAATTTGGCAATCAATAATCTAACAAACTAACCATCAAACAAACTAAAATCATTATGAAAAAAGTAAAAGCCTTAGCTATTTTAAATTTGATATTTTTTATAATCGCTTTTGCGGTTTCTAATTTAAGTCAGCTTAAAATTTTTGGTGGCGTTACCAATGCAGATATTTCTAATAAATACGCAACGGTTTTTACACCTGCAGGTATAACTTTTGCAATTTGGGGCGTAATTTATTTATCTCTTTTTGGTTTTACCATTTATCATGTGTTTAAAGCTTTTAAAGATGATATTCACTCAGAAGCTAGTCAGGCAATATTAAAAATAGATTATCTGTTCATCATAAATAACATTGCAACTACTTTCTGGGTATTTGCTTTTACTTATGAGTATTTATTGGCATCGATGATTTTAATTATTATTCAACTCATTACCTTATTAATAATTTTTATCAAATTAAACCTATTTGATATCGATAAATCATTTTACAATAAGCTATTTACACAGTTTCCATTAACCATTTATTTTGCTTGGTTATGTGTAGCAAACGTCGCTAATATTTCTCTTTATTTGGTTTCTATTGGTTGGGATGGCTTTGGGATTTCAGAATCTATTTGGGCTCAAACTATGATTATTGTAATTGCTTTAATTACATTTTTTATTGTTCTCTATAAGAAAAATGTGTTTTTTGGATTGGTTGCTATATGGTCTGTTTATGGAATTAGGATAAAAAGGGTTCAAATAAATGAAATTCAATATTCAAGTATAATTAAAGTATGTGATTTTGCTTTGGGTTTTATTGTGATTTTTGTTGTTTTTATGATTATCAAAAATTTAATGTACAAGAAAAAGCAATTTGCAAGTTAAATGCTCAAAATCGCTTTCGACCCAATTTATGCGCATCCTTTGCCAGAAGGACATCGATTCCCGATGTTGAAGTATGAATTAATCCCGCTACAATTACAACATGAAGGAATTATTACCAAAGAAAATCTTTTCTCTCCAAATATTTTAGACGAGAAATGGATTTGTCCACCACATGAAAAAGCTTATTGGGAGAAACTCAAAAACCTCAATCTAACGTATCAAGAAGAAAAACGGACAGGTTTTCCGCTATCTGCAAAATTGGTAGAAAGAGAATTACGGATTGCCCAAGGTACCATAGATTGCTGTCATTATGCTTTTGAATTTGGTGTTGCTTTTAATATTGCAGGTGGTACACATCATGCCGGCACTAATTGGGGCGAAGGTTTTTGTTTATTGAACGACCAAGCAATTGCCGCAAATTATTTATTAGAAAAAGGTTTAGCAAAATCCATTTTAATCATCGATTTAGATGTACACCAAGGAAACGGGACCGCACAGATCTTTGAACACAATCCCCAAGTTTTTACTTTCTCTGTTCACGGAGAAAAGAATTTCCCCTTCCGTAAAGAAAAATCTGATTTAGACATTGGTTTGCCCGATGGCATTAGAGATGAAGAATATCTCAGAATCATTTCAGAACAATTACCAAAGCTTTTTGATCAAATAAAACCAGATTTTGTGTTTTTTCTTTCAGGAGTTGATGTATTGGATAGCGATAAATTAGGTAAACTTGCACTCACTATTGAGGGTTGCAAACAGCGGGATACTTTGGTTTTAAACGCCTGCAAAAAAAGAAACATTCCTGTACAAGTAAGTATGGGAGGTGGCTATTCGGCTGATATTAAAATCATTGTAGATGCACATTGCAATACCTATAAAGTGGCAAACGAGCTTTATTTTTAATTCATGATTACTTCTTTCGAAACCTCCTTACAAAATTTATCCGTTCATAAAGTCGGCAATAAATCTCAAGACGAGTATTTAACACTCTCCGATGCGCCTTTATCTATCAAAGATGAAACGCTGAATAATCTCTTAATGACTTACTTTTTAAAGCCTTTTGAAAAAGTAAATGAAGTTTATCGTTTTACACATTCTAGCGAAGATTTAGCACTCAATGAAATTTATCATTTTGCAAAAAAATGTTTTGAGCAACCCGATACTTTTCATGAAATGAGTCAGCAGATTACCAGACATTTATTTGATGTTTCTACGCATCCTAAAATAAAATCAGGAGAGGTTTATATTGCATTATTTGATCAAGTTCAAATTGAAGGTGAACTACACCAAGCAATTGGGATTTTTAAATCAGAGACCAAGGAAACCTACCTAAAAGTTTATCCCGATGCCGGCGGTTTTTTTCTCACTTATGAGCGAGAGGCCATCAATATCCAAAAACTAGACAAAGGTTGTTTAATCATCAATACTGAAAGTGAAGAAGGCTATAAAGTAGCCGTTATCGATCAAACCAATAAAACTCCCGAAGCTGCTGTTTATTGGAAAGATGATTTCTTAAAACTGAAAAT
>JACMNZ010000233.1 GCA_014378285.1 Pseudopedobacter sp. | reverse complement strand
AGCCAAAAAATAGATGTTGTTTATAACGGAGTTTCTTCTCCTTTTAAACCTTTAAAAGAAGAAGAAAAAGTTAAAATTGTAGCGAAGGAAACAAATGGTAACCCGTATTTTATATGTTTAGGAAGCATTCATCCCCGTAAAAATAGCATCACTTTATTAAAAGCATTCCAAAAGTTTAAAAGTGAAAATCTTCAATATCCGCATCAATTAATATTTGTTGGGAGAAAGGCTTGGAAAAATGCAGAAATAGAAGAATATCTAAAGTCTATGAGTTTTAGAAAAGATGTTTTGTTTAAAGGAGTTATGGATGATACCGAAATTTCAAAAATCCTAGCATCCGCAACAGCAAGTATTTATGCTTCATTATTTGAAGGTTTTGGGCTGCCGGTTATAGAATCTTTAGCTTGTGGTACGCCAATTATCACCAGTAAAGGCACATCTATGGAAGAAATATCAAAAGGTTCAGCCTATTTATTTGAGCCATTAAGTGTTGATGAATTAATGGAACAAATGATTTTCATTATCAACAATAAAGGAATTGTAAATGAAAAAGTTATATCAGGTTTGGCTGTTGCCGAGGAATATAATTGGGATAAAACGGCCAATTTACTTTGGGAAGTAATTCTAAAAGCCTTAAAGCTTTAATTTTATCTGCCTTGTTTCGTGGCCATGTTTGTGTCCCCATGGTCTTGGTTCGCAATTCCGTGGCCTTGGTTCGTGTCCTCACAAATCAATAAACGCCCTATTTCGTGTCATAGCCTTGGTTCGTGGCCACATGAACCTGCAATCTTGTTTCTTGTAATAGCATTGGTTCGTGTCCCCACGAACCAATATATAACCTCATGAATCAAGATACCCCACGTAAAAACATTAAATAATAAGCCAAAACACAAAACTTTATAAATTAAACCTAAATTAGCAATCATGCTACTCCCATATTTTCAAAATCAATTTATAGAAGCAGGTTGTGACGAGGCAGGTAGAGGTTGTTTGGCAGGACCAGTTTTTGCAGCCGCGGTAATTTTACCACAAGATTTTCATCATCCTTTGTTAAACGATTCTAAGCAAATTAAAGAAATCGCTCGTTTTAAATTAAGGGAAGAAATAGAGAAAAATGCAATTGCTTTTGCTGTAGCAATGATAGATCATCAAGAAATTGATAAAATAAACATTTTAAATGCTTCTTTTTTGGCGATGCACAGAGCAATAGAAAAGTTAAAAATTCAGCCTCAATTTTTGATTATCGATGGCAATCGTTTTAAAACCTATCCCAATATTGGTCACGAGTGTATTGTAAAAGGAGACGGCAAATATTTTTCAATTGCTGCAGCGTCCATCTTGGCAAAAACTTATCGTGATGATTTTATGACACAAATTGATTCAGAATTCCCTGTTTATCAATGGAAAAAGAATAAAGGATATCCAACACAACATCATAGGCAAACGGTAATCGAAATGGGATTTAGTCCTTACCATCGTAAAACATTTAGGGTAACAGATCCACAATTATCCATTTTTTAATTAATTTGCCTTCCATGCGAATACTTATGCTCACAAACCGTGTACCTTTCCCCGCCGATGGCGGTTACGCAATTGTTGTGCATAATACCATAGAAGCTTTGTTGGATCAAGGTTGTGAATTGCATCTTTTTAGCTTAAATACCACCAAACATTACATAGATACGAGGGATATTGACGACCCCGTTTTCCCTAAAATAAAGTTTCATCAATATAAAATTGATAACCGAATAAAGATTAAAGATGCTTTTTTTAACCTTTTTAGTAAGCAATCTTATAATATCAGCAGGTTTTTTCATACCGGTTGTGCCAGCAGATTGGTACATATTTTAAAGAATAATCAATTTGATATTATTCAATTTGAGGGTTTGCAGGTTACGCCATATTTAGATATTGTAAAATCAAATTCTACCGCTAAGTTGATATATCGAGCTCATAATATCGAATATCAAATTTGGAAAAGATTAACACAGCAAGAAGCTTTTATAGCCCGTAAAATTTATTTAGGCATTTTAAGCAAACGTTTAAAACGTTTCGAGTTTAACATTCTTAGCAAATTTGATACGATAATTGCCATCAGTTTTGTGGATCAACATTTTTTCGAAAGCTTGGTTCAAAATGTTCCAGTTTATGCTTTATCGGTTGCTTTAGGTCTCAATCGATATGAAAACAATTATAAATTAAGTCCAAATAAAAGTGTTGGCTACATTGGTTCTATGGATTGGCGCCCGAATATAGAAGGACTAGATTGGTTTTTAGACCAAGTTTGGCCAAATATTTTACAATTGGGATCTGGTATTACATTTCATCTGGCTGGTAAAAACATACCCAAGCAGTTTCAAATTATGGGCAACGAGTCTTTTATTATGGAAGGCAAAGTGGAGAACGCATTAGAATTTATTAGCAGGCAACATGTTTTAGTTGTTCCGCTATTATCTGGAAGCGGGATGCGTGTTAAAATTATTGAGGCCATGGCACTGGGAAAATGCATTATTGCCACTTCCATTGCAGCAGAAGGAATTAATTATCATCATGATAGGGATATTTTAATTGCAGATAAATCTGATGATTTTTATAAACAAATATTAAGATGTTTTACAGAAAAAAACCTAATCCATCGTATTGGAGAAGGAGCTAAAAAATTAGTAGAAAAAAATCACGACCAAGCTAAAATGGGTGTAGCATTATTAAAAATTTATCAAGACTTAACTATAGAGCCAGCTTAAAAATTTCTTAATTTTACGATTACATATGTCTCAATACCCAAATCTCAATACCAAATCAAAACTCAATTCTAATTAAAAATGAAAACAACAGCTTTAACCGATAAACACACTTCTTTGGGCGCTAAAATGGTTCCTTTTGCAGGATACAATATGCCTGTACAATATGCTGGGATTAATATAGAACATGAAACGGTAAGAAATGCTGTTGGTGTTTTTGATGTGAGCCACATGGGCGAATTTATTTTGAAAGGCGATAAAGCCTTAGATTTAATACAAAAAGTTTCATCTAACGATGCTTCTAAACTGTTTGATGGCAAAATTCAATACGCTTGTTTGCCAAATAAAATTGGAGGAATTGTAGATGATTTATTGGTGTATAAAATGGACGATAAAACTTATATGTTAGTCGTTAATGCTTCAAATATTGATAAAGACTGGGATTGGATTTCTTCCTTAAACACAGAAGGGGTAGAAATGAAAAATATTTCCGATCGTACTTCACTTTTAGCCGTTCAAGGTCCAAAAGCCGCAGAAGCTTTACAATCTTTAACAGATGTTGATTTGGGGAGCATGGAGTATTATACGTTCAAAAGAGGAAAATTTGCCGGTTTTGATAATGTTATTATCTCTGCAACAGGTTACACCGGTGCCGGCGGTTTTGAGCTTTATTTTGATAATGCTTACGCCGATGAGATTTGGGATGCCATATTTAAAGCTGGAGAACCGTTCGGGATTAAACCGATAGGTTTGGCCGCAAGAGATACTTTGCGATTAGAAATGGGATTCTGTCTTTATGGAAACGACATTGACGATACCACTTCGCCAATTGAGGCAGGTTTAGGTTGGGTTACTAAATTTACTAAATCTTTCACCAATTCAGATGCTTTACAAAACCAAAAACAACAAGGCGTTACAAAAAAACTGATAGGTTTTGAAATGATTGATAGAGGAATTCCTCGTCATGATTATGAAATTGTAGATGCACAAGGAAATCAAATAGGCAAAGTAACTTCT
>JACMNZ010000232.1 GCA_014378285.1 Pseudopedobacter sp. | reverse complement strand
ATCTCATTCAGCAATTTATTGAAATCAAATTGCTGTTTATCCAAATATATTTTTCCTGATTCTAATCTTGAAACGTTTAAAAAACCGTTAATCATAGTACTCATTTTTTTTACCTGAACAACCATTTTACTTAAAACATCGGCGCAATACTCATCTCCATTTTTTTTGGCTTTAAGTTGTAAAATTTGAGAATAACCGTTTAATGTAGTTAAAGGCGTTTTTAGCTCATGACTTACCATCCCGATAAAATCATTTTTTCTAAGTTCATCTTGCTTTAGTTCTGTAATGTCTAGTACAGATCCAATAAATCTAATAGGTTTATCCTGCTGATTAAAATATGCTTTACCCATAGCCCTTACCCATCTAATTCTTTTATCCTCAAAACCAACGGTTCTATATTCACTATTATAACGCCCATTGCTTACAGATTTAATAAAAACTTCATCTATCACTTTTAATACTCTTTCTCTATCATCTGGATGCAAAGCATTAATAAAATCATGTTTAAAACTTACTTGATAGTTATGGCTAATACCAAAAAGTTTACGACAACGAGGATCCCATTCTAGGGTGTCTTTTTCTAAATCCATATCAAAAGTGCCCAGTTTGGCAGCTGATATGGCCAACTTTAAAGTATCTTCTGCTTTTTCTAGGTTTCTTCTTGCCATAACTTGCTCGGTTACATCAATTGCGGATTGCAAAACTCCTGTAATTTCTCCGTTCTCAACAAAAGATGTGTAAGAAACGTTAAAATACCTTTCTTCATTTTTCCCATTTCTATCCAAGAAAACTAATTCTTCTATACCAGACCAAGATTTCCCTGTTTTATAAACCTCTAAAAGTTTTTCTAATATAGGTTGCCCTACAAGTTCTGGTAATGCCTCTTTTAACGGTAAACCCATTATTGAAATATCTCTATCTAAAAGCGCTAGCATAGGTGGGTTTATTTCTTCTAGAATCATTTCCTCTCCCATGGTAACCAACATAGGTACCGGTGCTTGCTCAATCATAGACTTAAACCGCACAGCGCTTTCTCTTACCGATAACTTAATGGCTACTATGTTTGTTACCTCGAAAGCAAAAACTAAAATACCATCAACTTTTCCATTGTCATTGTGTTTGGGCTGATAGATAAAATTAAAGTACCTATCTTCTAAAATACCGTTATCTGTTCTTGCTAACGGAATAAGCAATTCTTTGCTTTCAAAAGTTTTATTATTATTGTAAACATCAAATATGATTTTTTCGATAGGTTGTCCCAAAATTTCAGGTATTACTTTTAAAAGGGCTTTATCCAATAATTCTCTCCCAGGAAAAAGCTTTTGAAACGTAGGGTTTATTAATTCAAACACTAATTCTTGTCCTTCTAAAACACAAATACCAGCAGGAGCTTCCATAAAAAACCTTTTTAATCTATCCCTTTGCCTTTCTGTTTCAATTTTGGCAATTTCTAATTGTTGTTTGGTCTCATTTAAAGATTCTAATAGTTTAACATTTTCTGTGGTTTCTAAAACTGTTACTAAAACACCTCCAATATTTCCATTCTCATCACTAATTGGACTGTTAGAAAAGTTAAAGTAACACTCTTCTAAAAAACCGTTTCTTTCTAAATTAACTTTGAAATTAAAAAAATTAACGGCTTTCCCTTTCATCACACCATCAAACATAGGCCCAGTTGTTTTTGTCCAAGTCTCTGCAAAGGATTCTCTGGTACTGATCCCCAATGCTTGCGGGTGTTTGTTGCCACCTAAAATCGGGAGATAGGCGGTGTTATAAATTTGAGTATATTCTTTTCCCCAAGCTATACACATTGGAAATGAGCTAGAAAGTATGATGCCAACGGTTATTTTTAATTCCGTAGGCCATTGTTCTGGAACTCCGATAGAAGTTTTAGACCAATCTTTTGATCTGATTATTTCACCCATTTCCCCTCCTCCTTTTAAAAATTTGGGAGTATTATTTTTCATATGGTAAGATGACGTATTAAATCAAATTCTTTTCCTAAAAATATAAAATTTAAATTGAAAGAAAAAATATGAATAACCCGTATTAAATGGAATCTTTTATGGGTAAAACGATTGATAATGTATTAGTAGTTAATGCCTTAATATCTCATCAAGGTCTTAACCAAAAATTCTAAATCTGATTTCTCAATTTTCTTTATTTCCTTAAAAATCTATCTTGTGATATAGATTTATTAATATCAAAACCTCTGATATTTCTGTCAATCCATTCTTTTCAAAAGCTAACCAACTAAAAATAAAACTAATAACTAACTAACTAACTACTTTAGTTTTCCCACTCACGTAAGCATTCCCTTTTAAAAAAAATCGCCATGGCATAGAAAAATAAGGTTCTGGGCATCCTAAACCAACCCTCGGACTTTCAATAATAGAATCAGAATCAAATTTAAATCCCTTATTCTCAATCCAAATTTCTTCTTCCAACAAAGAAATGCTATCATGAATTCTCTTAAGACCTAAAGCTTTTGCTAAAGAACCAGGACCTTTAGCCAATCTCTTTAAAGGCACATCCCCCCTTCTTTCTATCATCTTCTCAATTCCCTTTAAAGGTTCAATTGCCCTTATCAAAATAACCTGAGAATCGCCCTCATTTCCAGTAACAATATTCAGCATATCATGAATTCCGTAGCACACGTACATATAAATAACGCCACCTTGGTTATACATGGTGGCGTTTCTATTGGTTTTTCTATTGTTAAAAGTATGGCAACTACTATCCGTAACGCCCATATATGCTTCCGTTTCTACAATCATCCCGCCTGTTAGCTGTCCATCAAAATTGGTATATAAGAATTTACCAATTAATTCTTTTGCCATTTTAATGGTGTCGTTTCTTTGGTAAAAGGAATTGTTAAGTTTCATTTATTAAGGTATAATTAAGAGTTTTATAAATCTTGATCAAATGTTTTGGGCGTTTAAACACGCTATCCATTTATACGCCACGGGCATTATTCACAAGCCGGTATCCATTTCTATCGTTAACGCACTCATCAAAGCGTATAAAAAAACTTAATAAATATCAATGTCTAACTCAAAATAATAATAATAATTCAAACTCCAAATTCAACATAAATTTCCTTCATCATAAATTTGTAAAACCAAAATTGGTAGTTAAATCCCTCAGCTTTTATAAAGCTGCTCTACCTTCTAAAGTTTTATGCTTGTCTTCTCTTTAACTATTGTTAGAACTATCTCTCTTTGATTATTTTCTATGATATTGTTTTTAAGTTTTTTATAAAAAAGCAAAGATAAGTCCAAACAAACAGCATAATAACAAAAGATTTTAATCAAATCGACCAATTATATATTCAATTATTACTCTTTTTTAAATAGATATTGATTCTTAAACAAAAATTAAAACTCATTATAAATCTACATGGTGTTCTCAAAGTTTATGATGATGGCAAGAAAGAGTTTACCAAGGCTAAATTCTTAACCAATTCTTCAATTAAAAAACCTGTGTTTCTCAAAATCTGGATGATAAAATATATAGAAAAAGATAAAGCTTTAATCATGATGGATAAGGTTAACAAAGCTTCTACCAAGAAATTCATTAAAACCATTGCGGATCACCGTTTTTGGCCAAGGCAAAAATCAGAAAAGTTCCTTGTTAATCATGAATCAAAAACAGCAAAGAAATTCCTTTGCTGTTTTTTTTACTCAATTTTTTGTAATCCTTTATTTTTAAGTAAATAATTAATTAATTTTAATAAAATAATCATCATGAATGAACTAATACAAGCATCCAGAACTGGAGACCTACACCAAATTAAAGAGTTATTAGCTACTGGAGAAAACATCAACCGTAGAGACGAAAAAGGTTATACGCCACTCACTATTGCAACCTATAACGGACAATTAGCGGCAACCGAATTACTGATTAAAGAAGGTGCAGATATCAACACCCAAGATTCTGGAGGAAATACCGCCTTGATGGGTGTCGCTTTTAAAGGGTATCTAGAATTAGCAGAATTATTATTGAAAAACGGGGCCAACATCAACCAACAACATGGAAATGGTGGTACAGCGCTCATATTTGCCACCATGTATGGCCGTAACGAAATGATTAAACTATTGTTAGAATATGGAGCAGATAAAACCATACAAGACACCAGAGGCTTGATGGCTTTAGACCATGCAGGTACACAGAATAATATGGAAGCGGTTGATTTATTGACATAAAAAAATCATCTTCCTGCTTTGTAATATTTACTTAATTAATTTATTTATCAATAACCATTGTTTACTTTGCACTATGAGAAAAATCCTTACTATAATCATTTTCAATTTATTGTTTATTTGTTTTGATATTAAAGCTCAAATCATACCTCCAGCGTTAACCTCAATTAAAACCGCAGATTTGAAACGGGATATTTTTGAGTTGGCTGGTGATGCTTTTAGAGGAAGAAGAGCTGGAAGCTTAGATGAAATGAGAGCAGCTGTCTGGGTAGCTCAAAAGGCACAAGAAGCAGGATTAAAACCCGCTGGAGATGACGGTACTTATTTTCAATTTTTTAATATAAACAGAACTCGGGTAGCGGGCGGTGGGAGTTTCATTTTAAACAATAAACCTTTAAAACTTTGGAAAGAGGTTTGGCCAACACAGCCAGTAAATTCACAATTAGATGCCGATGTGAAGTGGCTAAACTCCATGGCAGATACCACCCAAGATTTAAAAAATAAAGTTGTGGCACTAAAAATTGAAGCACCTAAACCATTACCAGCAGTAGGCATGAGTTTATGGGGGTATCGTTACACCGCATCAGCCATGCGCCAGCAAAGCCAAGTTTTACAGCGCAAAGGCGTAAAGGCAATTATTTTTGTTGCTGATAAAACAGTTAAAGATGCCATCGCTTTTATTGGCCATAATTTTGAAGAAGGTTTGTATCTAATTGATGGAATGGATAAACCTAAAGTAAAAACACCTGCAATTTTAGTTAACGATGAGTTTGGAAACGAATTGAGCGAAGGAAATGCACATATCAAATCAGATTTTAAAGAAGAGAATTTTGAATATCCTAGCGTTAACGTTATTGCAAAAGCCACCGGAACTGACCCTCAACTAAAAAATGAATTTGTGCTTTTTAGCGGTCACCATGATCATGATGGAGTTGGGCCGGCCATAAAAGGAGATTCCATTTGGAATGGTGCAGATGATAATGCTTCTGTAACTGTTGCTATGTTGGCTATAGGCAGGGCATGGATTTCTAAGCCCGGAAAACGCTCGGCATTATTTATATGGCATGGTGCCGAAGAAAGAGGACTGTTAGGCTCCAGATGGTTTGTTAATCATCCAAACATCGATAAAAACAAAATAGTTGCCGTTTTAAATGGGGATATGATTGGAAGAAACGCTCCAGATTCTGCTGCTTTGCTAGGCAGTATCGTTCCTCATAAAAATTCATCAGAATTGGTAAACATGGCTTTAAAAACAAATGAAAAACTGACCCATTTTAAAGTTGATTTTTCTTGGGATGAAGCCACGCATCCAGAGTTTTGGTATTTCAGAAGCGATCACTTGCCTTATGCGCAAGCAGGTATTCCTGCCATTTTCTTTACTACTTTGCTACATCCAGATTACCATACTCCCAAAGATGAGCCTGCTGCAATTGATATCAACAAATTAAAAAAGATGACAGATTGGATGTATGGAACAGGATGGACTGTTTCTGAAACTACAAAAAAACCTACGGTAGATGGTATAGTTAAACGTTGATTATTTTCATCAGCATTATCTTAAAAGTTTATTAATGTAGCTATCTAGGCAAAAATAAAAAGAGAATATACCATTCTCTTTTTTATTCATATTATCCTCCTTTTTACTAATAACGGCGATAATTCCTACCAACATTAAAAAAACTTGCACAAGTCTGGTAATAGTCTATACCTATTAAACAATACTTACGTTAGTTAAATTTGTAATTCATACTTTTTATTAAAAATTCATTATTTAAAGGTAAAAATCTCATAAATTATTAACAACTTGAAAAAATTATAGTACATTAAATGAAGACCTTTTAAATTTAGTCAAATACATACATTTAATAACAAGATTAAACCAATTAAAATTTAACGATATGAGTCAGGAATTGAACAATGAGCTTTTGCTATGCCAACAAACTAGCTTACCTCAAAAATATACCGCTTGGATGGAAGAATTCCAAGAAATTCCACAACAAATCAACCACTCTCTTTTAAAACCCATGAATAAGATGAGCAAGATGATTTCGCAATTAGTAAAGAACCGCGGAAGAATGTTAATGCTTCTAGACAGTAGAGTAAGCCGTTTAATTAGGAAATAAATTACAAAATTCAACTCCATCGAGGCCTTTTTTATAAAGCTTGCGCACCACACAGGATAATGTTTTTAGTCAAAGGTTCTACAATATGGGTTTTCATCAATAATTTATTTGTTTCTTTTACTTAGAGTTTGCTTCGATGGGGTTTTAATTCTTTTTTCATCAAAGACAAGCTGTGAAGCAATGTTTAACTCCTATTAAAAGCAATATTGAGAATTAAAAAAAGACCAGAGAATGCCCACTCATGAGGGCGAGCAGGCCTTGAGGAGAAAGGTATGCGTCGCCTTAAATCAAGGTTTTTCCTATTTAAAAAGATTCTATTTACTATTGATATTAGTAGTTCTTATCAGCTTTTTATTCAAAAATTCATTAATACCTAAAGAAGAAAGTTTTCTGCCATAACCACTTTATTTGGTACCGCCAAATGGAATAACAGGCTATGAACCTGTTGGGTGATCTCTAAGATAATAAGTGTCGCTAATTCAGTTGATTTTTCCCTCATCAGATCTGCAACTTTTTGTATCACTCTTTTTCTTTGGTCAAAACTTTGATTACGCCAGGCTTTAAAACACAATAGCGCTTTTTCCAATTTCATTTCTAAAGTACTTTTATCGAATTCGTTAAAAGATTTCACTGTTTCTCCATT
>JACMNZ010000231.1 GCA_014378285.1 Pseudopedobacter sp. | reverse complement strand
GGTGTTTATACAGGCCCAGATAGGATTAAAAATTGGCAGTTACAATATTGGTCTAATAACAAATGGCTAAATATCCCAAACGCAAATATTAAAGATTCTAAATACGTACGTTATTTTATCACTTTTAAAGATCAGGTTAAAACCGATAGAATACGATTTATTAGTACAGATGCAGGAGTAGTAAAATTAAGGGAAATAAAAGCTTTTGCACAAGGCGATAAAGATTTTGGAGCTGATAATTATGATGTTGCAGGGTTACACAGAACTGGGGAGGTGGTGAGACTTTTTGCAACTGGTTTTAAAGATGAACGCCCTTTATTACAAACTACAAGTAATGCAGATGCAACTAAATTTGACCACTACACTTCTTACGATGAAAAATCTGGTAATTATTATATGTGGTTGGTACAAAGGGATGGTTTCGATTATACCCTAAAAATCAACTTATCAGATTTAAATATTACGGTCGGAAATCCTGTTATTGCACAAACTGTTAGCCCAAATTTATATGGCGAAGCATCTCAAGTTTCTTCAATTGCAGCTGATAAAAGTGTGGAAATAACGCTACCTGCACAAAGCGTTGTTTTGTTGACTATTCCTGCTGGCAATGTTTCATCAAAACAAATGTTTACCGTAAACAATGATGCAACTATAAGTGGAGGAAATGAAAGGACTAAAAATTACGGTGAGGATAAAACATTACAAATTGCCTTAAACGCTGCAGAACCTGCAAAGAATAAAGTCGCTTATTTGAATTTTAACTTAAATGCGGATGCAAAAAATGCTAAGCAAATGGTTTTAGCAGTTAATGGTAAGGCATCAACCGATTCTACTTTTAGGATCCATGTTTATGCTATCCCAAACCAAACTTTTGATGAAAATAAAATCAATTGGGATACCGCACCTTTGTTGGATAAAAATGAAGCACTTTTAAAGAAAGTTGGCACAAAGGCTTTCGTAGCTGGCGAGTTAAGCTTTGATGGAACCGATAAAACGCATTATTTAGACGTAACTGAAGTTTTAAAAAACCATCCTGCAAATAATTATACTTTTGTTTTGGTTAGGGAAACACGCCATGCCGGAGATGATGAAGACAAAAACCGAAACATCATCATAAGTGCAAAAGAAGGAAAAAACCCAGCTCAATTGATTTATTGGACAACTAAATAAAATGAAATGTTAAAAAAATTATCGACTTTATTCATATTCTTTATTTTTACAATCATCAGCTTAAAAGCACAAGAAAGAATTAAAAAAACCATCAATACCAATTGGAATTTCTACAAAGGAGAAATTGATAGTTTCCCAAATAAAAACAATGATAAATTAGATTGGGAAAAAGTAAATATCCCACATACTTGGAATGCCGTTGATGTTACTGATGACAAGCCAGGTTATTACCGTGGAACTGGTTGGTATCAAAAAGATGTTTTTATCCCTTCTTCATTTAAGGATAAAGACGTTTATATTTATTTTGAAGGTGCTGCTCAAGTAGCCGAGGTTTTCATCAACGGAAAATCTGTAGGCACTCACATTGGTGGTTATAATTTTTTCAGTTTCATAATTACAGATGCTATAAAGTTTGATAAACTAAACACTTTTAGCATTAAAGTAAATAACCAGCATAACGAAGACATCCCTCCTCTTTCTGCCGATTTTACCTTTTATGGAGGTATTTATCGTGATATTTATTTAGTGGCTGCAAATAAAATCCATTTCAATATGGATAATTATGCATCAAAAGGAATTTTTATTTCTACACCTAAAGTTAATAATCAAGAAGCTTCTGTAATGATAAAAGGTGATTTAACTAATAACAATAAGGCTAATCAAAACTTAATTATTTACAGTCAGATTTTTGACGATAATGGTAAAAAAGTAGCTGAGAAAACTGATAAAATTAAAACTGCAGCGCAACAAAACCAAGATTTCCAGCAAGTTTTTGCAACTATAAAAAATCCTAATTTATGGTCGCCAGAAAGCCCTTATTTATACCGGGTTATTTCACAAATCAAGGATGCAAAAACGGGTAATGTTTTTGATGAAATTAGTAATTCATTAGGTTTCAGATGGTTTAGCTTTGATGCCGATAAAGGTTTTTTCTTAAACGGCAACCACATAAAACTGATTGGCACAAACCGTCATCAAGATTTTAAAGGTTTAGGAAACGCACTTCCAGATGCTTTGCATGTTAGGGATATGCATTTATTAAAAGAAATGGGTGGCAACTTTTTACGTATTTCCCACTATCCGCAAGATCCAGAGATTTTAGAGGCTTGCGATCGTTTAGG
>JACMNZ010000230.1 GCA_014378285.1 Pseudopedobacter sp. | reverse complement strand
ATAGGAGCAAGGTATGATAGGCGTTAGGTTTGATGGGCGATTGGGTAATCAGCTTTTTCAATATGTGTTTTTAAAGTATATCAAATTTAGAGAACCCAATAAAACCGTTTTCTTTTCAAATCCTCATCACGCTTACATCCACAAATATTTTGAATTAGATGGAAATGATAACCTTTTGATGGGCTCAAAAGCATATTCTTTAGTAACACGTTTTTTGCCTTTCTTATTCAAAATAAAAACTATTTTTATTCATAATTGGATTGTTCCAAAGCCTTTTAAATTAAATAATAATTCCCTTTACAGAGGATATTTTCAATCTGGATATTATTACGAACAATTAACCACTAAACCTTCGTTCAAGATAAAACAAGAATATATTGATGACTTCCAAAATCAATATGGAAAGTTATTTGCCAATAATAAAATTGTAGTGGTGCATATTCGTAGAACGGATTATATGAATTACGGTGAAAGAAGAAAACGTGATATTTCTTTACCGATGAACTATTTTAAAGAGCGGTTAAACCAGATTGAAAATTTAGAAAATTACAAAGTGATTTTTGTAAGTGATGATATGGAACATGTTAAGAAATTTTTTCCTGCCCAAGCCAATTTTGTTTTTTCGTTAAATAATGAAATTATCGATTTTCAAATCTTACAAAATGCGGATGTTAGTATTATTTCTAACAGCACTTTTGCTTGGTGGGCATGTTATTTAAGTCCTAAAGATAATAAGGTTTATGCGCCCAAAAATTGGTTTGGTTTTAAAATAAGTAAAGAACATCCACGCGGAATAATGACCCAAAGATTTGAATGGTGCGATGTATATTTTTAGCTAAGTTAAAACGTAGTCTAAATCTAAGAAAGATACTTTTGGTAAGATATGATCTGAAGATAAGTTTTTCTTGGTTTGACTTTTTAAATCAGAATTAAAAAATGAGATACTGGAATTTTCATTTTCTAAAACGCTATTTGTTAATATGTTAAATATTGGCAAAGCCTCTTTAGGAGTTACTTTATCATCATCATAAAATACTTTAACTGGATGATTTACATAAAAACCTACCGCAGTGGCTTTTGATACATCCATAATCCAATTGCATCCTAAAGCAATTACTAAATTAACTCCTTTATTTTTTGCCAATTCAATTGCATTGTCTGCATCAGAAAAATAGGCCTCTTGCATATCACATTGATACGTTATATGCTCAATTCCGCAAATGTTTAGTAAAGACAAAACCCTAGCATACAAACCTATATAAGGCATGATGTTTTTTTCGGTAACAATTATTGCTTTGCTACCAATAGGACTACACTCGGTGCAAAGATGATCCAAAACATTGTTTCCTACTAAAAATTTGTTTTGTTTCATATATAAAATAAACAGACTAATCTGTAAACCATAGAGTTCTGAAAATGTTTTTTATTTAAATGATTATAAATTAAAACTTAATTAGTAAAAAACTGTTAACCGTTTATAACTTACCATTTAAAGTAAAACAAAAAAATTAAAAAATGAAAAAGTCAATCTTAAACTTTGTAATGGCAGCAGCTGTTGTTGCAACTTCAATCACTGCTTGTAATAGCAACAAAAAAGCAGACGGGAATGCAGATTCAATGGCAATGGATTCTTCATCAATGGCAATGGATACTATGACAACAGAAGGTGTTATGGTTGGTGGTGCTATGATGGTTCCATCTAAAAATATCGTTGAAAACGCTATAATGTCTAGTGATCATACAACATTAGTTGCCGCTGTTAAGGCTGCAGGTTTAGTAGAAACTTTAAGTGGTACAGGTCCATTCACTGTTTTCGCACCAACTAACGAAGCTTTTGCTGCTTTACCAGCAGGAACTGTAGATAATTTATTAAAGCCAGAAATGAAAGCTGATTTAACAAAAGTTCTAACTTATCACGTAGTTTCTGGTGCTTACAAAGCCGCTGATTTAAAAGACGGTATGGAATTAACAACAGTTGAAGGACAAAAATTAAAAGTTTCTGTTAAAGACGGTGTTGTTATGGTAGGAGATGCGAAAGTAACAACTGCTGATGCAATTTCTAGTAACGGAGTAACGCATGTAATTGATGCGGTTTTATTACCTCCAACAAAATAATTTCTTTTTGATTAATTTTGAAAAGCGTTCCGAAATATTTCGGAACGCTTTTTTTGTTTAGAAGAAATCGTAATTTCAGGCCACCTAAACAAACCTTTAATGAACAATCAAAATAGCAATCAAAACATTGTTTTACTGATTATAGTAGCTTCTTTGGGCTATTTTGTAGATATCTACGATTTGGTTTTGTTCTCAGTAATCCGCGTTCAAAGCTTAAAAGGAATTGGTATTGCCGATGGTGACCTATTGTCTGTTGGCGTAAAATTGATTAATTCCCAAATGATTGGGATGTTAATTGGAGGTATTATTTGGGGCATTTTAGGCGATAAAATGGGTCGGCTTAAAGTATTGTTCGGGTCAATTTTAATGTATTCTTTAGCAAATATTGCCAATGGTTTTGTAACAGATGTAAATACTTACGCAATTATAAGATTTATAGCAGGCATAGGCTTAGCTGGCGAACTTGGCGCAGGAATTACTTTAGTTGCAGAAACGATGAGCAAAGAAAATAGAGGATACGGTACAATGATTGTTGCTGTTGTGGGTTTGATGGGAGCTGTGGTTGCAGGATTAGTTGGTGCAGAATTTCAATGGCAAACTGCATATTTTATTGGAGGGGGAATGGGCTTAGTACTTTTAGTATTACGGATCGGAGTGATGGAATCCTCGTTATATAAAAATATAGAAGATAAAAAAGTAAGTAAAGGTAATTTTTTAATGCTCTTTAATAACTGGGGACGTTTTAAAAAATATATTACATGTACTTTAATTGCATTACCTGTATGGTTTGTAGTAGGTATCCTTATCACGTTTGCGCCAGAATTTGGTAAAGCAATGGGCGCTACAGAACCATTAAGTGCAGGGAAAGGCATTCTTTATACCTACATAGGTATTTCCTTAGGAGATTTACTGACAGGCTTTTTAAGTCAAATCTTTAAGACTAGGAAAAAAATTGTAGTTATCTTTCTTTTTGCAACTCTTTTTAGTGTTTTGTTATTTTTATTTTCTAAAGGAATTTCCGCTACAACATATCATTGGTTATGCGTTCTTTTAGGTATTTCTACTGGTTTTTGGGTAATTTTTGTTACTATTGCAGCCGAGCAATTTGGAACAAATTTAAGATCTACAGTTACCACAACAGTACCAAATTTTATAAGGGGATCGGTTGTTTTAGTAACATTAAGTTTTGAATGGCTTAAAACTCCTTTTGGTATTATAAATGCTGCTTTAATTGTTGGGATTTCTACCTTAATTATTGCTTTCATATCGGTTTATAATTTAGAAGAAACTTACGGAAAAGATTTAAATTACATTGAAGAATAATAAAGTTATAAGGATTTTAAGGCATCATACGCTTTTAATTAAATATCTTCATGATCATTTAAGCAGAAATCAATTTCTTATCGTCTCCGGAATTTTAGTAGGGTTAACAACAGGTATTGTTGCTGTTTTACTAAAGTCTGTTGTACATAAACTCCATGTGGTAATAGATGCCCAATTAGAAGTTTTTAATTATCCCTATCTAAATTTATTTCTTCCTTTATTGGGTATTTTATTAACCGTTTGGGTGGTAAAAGTCTTTTTGAACGGAAAAGACGGCAAAGGAATTTCTAATCTTCTAATTGATATTGCTCAGCGTTCAGGAATTATGGCGAGGTATAAGATGTACTCTCAAGTGGTTGCTAGCGCTTTAACTGTAGGTTTTGGAGGTTCTGCAGGTTTAGAAGGACCCATAGCCGTAACCGGAGGTGCAATTGGTTCTAACTTTGCCCGAGTTTACAAACTTAGCTATAGAGAAAGAATTTTACTAATCGGTTGCGGGGCTGCATCAGGCATAGCTGCAGCCTTTAATGCTCCAATTACTGGGATGATGTTTGCCATTGAAGTTATTTTGGTAGGAGTGGTATTTTCAGATTTTATTCCTCTAATTATCTCTGCAGTTTGTGGGGCATTAATTTCTAAAATCATATTAGATGATAGTATTTTATTAGAGTTTAAAAGCCTTAAGGAATTTGATTATCAAAATGTTTTCTATTACATATTGCTTGGTATTTTTAGTGGTTTAGTATCTGTTTACTATTCTAGATCAACTATGAAAATAGAACATTTTTTTAAGCATCAATTTAAATGGAGCGATTATTCTAAAGCTATTTTTGGAGGTTTATTATTGGCTTTTTTATGTTTTCTTTTCCCCCCTTTATTTGGCGAAGGTTACAGTAGCGTAAAGATATTGGCTTCGGGAAACGCACACGATATCATCACAAAAAGCCTTTTTGATATACCGGTATTAGGCGATTGGGCATTGATCATATTTGTTGGTTTAATATTTCTTTTTAAAAGTTTTGCCTATTCTTTTACGGTATCTAGTGGTGGGAGCGGAGGTAATTTTGCGCCATCTTTGTTTGCCGGAGCTTTTAGCGGTTACTTTTTTGCAGCGGTCAACAATAAATTAAATTTTCATACACTGCCAGTTGCCAATTTTACTTTAGTAGGCATGTGTGGTGTAATAAGCGGGGTAATGTACGCTCCCTTAACGGGGATTTTCCTAATTGCAGAGATTACAGGAGGTTATGATTTAATTCTGCCATTGATGCTAGTTTCTACATCGGCTTATGCCATTGCTAGAATATTTGAACCCTATTCTATGGAGAAAAAGCATTTAATTGCCCAAAAGCAAATCTTTACAGAAGATTACGACCAAAACTTATTAGGATTAATCAAATCTGAGGAAATAATTGATACAGATTTTGAAGTGATCAATTCAGATAATTCATTGGGAGAATTGCTGACTTTAATAAGGCAATCCAGTCGTAATATTATTGTTTGTAAAGACAATAATGATAAATACGTTGGGTTTATATTATTTGATAAGGTGAGGAAGGTTTTATTAGACCCAGAATTACAACAAACACTATCCGTAAAAGAATTAATTTCTAAAACAAAGTTTCAGGTAGATACTGCAGATTCTGTGGTAGAAATCATCAACAAATTTGAAGAAGCCGATTTATGGTATCTGCCCGCTTTTAATAGAGGCGATTTTGTTGGTTTTATCTCAAAAACCAGATTTTTATCAGCTTATAGAAATAAATTAAGATTAACATTAAGCTAATTTGCTAATGATAAGTAAAGAAGACATTTCCGCTGAGTATCAAAAAATACAATCTAATATAGTTGATGGGTTAACTGTTTTAGATGGTGGTGCTTTGTTTGAAGAAGAGAATTGGAAACGCCTTGGCGGTGGTGGCGGAAGAAGTAAAGTGATACAAAACGGAGCTTTAGTAGAAAAAGGTGGAGTTAATTATTCTGCGGTTTATGGTAAGTTACCAGATACAATCAAGAAAGCTTTTAAGACTGATAAAGAAGATTTTTTTGCAACCGGAGTTTCTATTGTCTTACATCCTCACAATCCCTGGGTACCAATTGTCCACATGAATATACGTTATTTTGAGATGCAAACTGGCGATGAAACTATGCAATGGTTTGGTGGTGGAATTGATGTTACTCCGCATTATGTAATAGAAGATGATGCCAAATTTTTTCATCAGCATTTAAAAAATATTTGTGATAAATACAGTTTAGATTTTTATCCAAAATTTAAAAATTGGGCAGATGATTATTTCTTTATTAAACATAGAAATGAAACCCGTGGAATTGGTGGTATTTTTTATGATAGGCTTACGCCGATGAATACTGAAATTTCTTGGGAGCAAATATTTGAATTCTCAAAGGCGATTGGTAATTCTTTTTTGCCAATTTATACCAAATTGGCAACAGAAAACAGAGAAAAACATTCCACTTTAGAAGAAAAACAATGGCAATACCAACGTAGAAGTCGTTATGCCGAGTTTAATTTAGTTTATGATTCTGGTACAAAATTCGGTTTAGAAACTGATGGTAGGATAGAATCTATTTTAATGAGTATGCCTCCAATGGCATCGTGGGTTTATGATTACAAAGCTATTCCCGGAAGCTTAGAAGCTAAAACACTCGCTTTGTTAAATAAGGGAATTGATTGGGTTAATAAATAATACCAATAGATTCTTATAAATCAGTAAAAAAAAATGGAAAAACTCCTAAAAAGCTTTTCCATTTATCAAAAATCTTAATAATTTTATTTGTATCCATTCAAATTCTATTCACTAATTCCTTTTTTAAGTTTTCTTTGTAACCTTTTTAATTCCTGTAGGCTTTCTATCGGGCCGTTCATCTCCTAACAAAACTCCCCATTTTTCAAAGCCTTCTGCCCTATCAAAAATTATCTTAAGTACTGCAATAATTGGCAGTGCTAAAAACATTCCAGAAATTCCTGCAAATGTACCGCCCAAAAGAATTCCGATTATAGCACTTAAACTATTTATTTTAACTTTAGAACCTACAATACGAGGCATTAAAATATTATTATCTAAAAATTGTACTACTGCAATAACTATCAAAACAGTAAATATTGGCCAAGTTTCTTGGGTAGAACTAATGGTAAGTAACACACCCATAATATTTCCTATTAGCGCACCAACATAAGGTATCAAATTTAGTATGGCAAACAAAACACCAATTAGTAATGCATGTTTAATTCCAATTATCCATAAAATACCACCCAATAAAATGGTGATATATGTAATCTGAATCAAAAGCCCCAACAAATAGCTTTTTATGATTACTTCCATATCATTTAAACCGTCCTTAACTTTTGGGATTTGATCTTTATCAAACCACATAATAACAAATTTTAAAATGAGATTTTTGTAGAATAAAATCAGATAGATATAAATAGGAAGTAAACCAAAGAAAATTAACACTCCTGATACAGAACCTGCCACACCCGACAAAATAGTGCCCGTATTATTTAAAATCTTATTGCTTTGTTCTTTGATAATTTCTATTTGTTCTGTAGTAGAATAATCCGTGAAACCGCTTATCCATTTGCTTAAAGCGTTTAAATGGATATTCATGTTTTGTTTAATTTGAGGAAAATCTCCAATTAAAATTTGTATTTGAGCTGTAAAAAACCATAGCAATACTGCGATAAATATCAAAAAAACAAGGATGGGAATGATGATGGCAATAGGTTCTGGAAATTTTTTATTTCTAAAGAACCTAAAAATAGGCAATAGCATCATGCTTAAAAAAAACGCCATTAAAATGGGCATAATAATGCCACTTCCTATGTAAAAAATATATCCGATTAAAAATAAGCCAAGTAATTCTAATGCTCTTTTTGCGGTTCTGGGAAAGTATTTATCTTCATCCATATTTGAATTTTATAATAGTCTATTTAAAACTTGCAATTGCTAATCTCATGCCAATTAATAGCTAAAATAGTTAGGAGGAAATAGTCGAGTTTTTAACCAACTTTTAATCCGTTCCTCACTAAATAATCAGTACTTAATAATACTATTGATTTATCTTCTTCTAAACTTCCTAAAATCAAGCACTCGCTCATGAAATTCGCTATCTGTTTTGGTGGAAAATTAACAACAGCAATTATTTGTTTATCAATCAAACTTTCTGGTTTATAAAGTTTTGTAATCTGTGCAGAGGATTTTTTAATACCCAGCTCTCCGAAATCAATCCAAAGTTTATATGCAGGATTTTTTACTTCTACAAATATTTCTGCTTTTATGATTGTTCCAGTCCTAATGTCGATCTTAGAAAAATCATCCCAATTGATTAATTCCTTTTCTGATATTTTTTGCATCTATTTTTAAAATAAAAATGCTCCAACTCTTTAAAAATTAACTTTTAATAAGGTTGGAGCATTTAATTATCACTAAAAGAGATTTATTCGTTTCTCTTTAAACCAAACTTTTCGATTTTACTGTAAAGATGACTTCGTTGGATATCAATATCTTCAGCTGTTTTAGAAACGTTCCAATTGTTTTTTTCTAGTTTAAACTTGATAAATTCCATTTCTGCATTATCCTTAAAATCCTGAAATTTAGAAAAATTATCAAAATCAAAACCAGTATTTGTATGTTCTATATGATTTGTAGGATGGTAAATACTACCACTAGGGTTAGAAAAGGCTCTAACATCGTCTTCTGTTATAGTTTTTTCGCTTAAAATAATTAAACGCTCAATCACATTTCTCAATTCACGGATGTTACCTGTCCAAGGCAAAGCTTTTAGTGCCTCATGGGCGCCTATTGTAATTTTCTTAACTGGCATTCTATAATCTGTGCAAATCTCTTCGCAAAAAGTTTCAGAAAGCATCGTGATATCATCTTTTCTTTCAATGAGAGGTGCAACATGGATATTGATAACGTTTAATCTATGGTATAAATCCATCCTAAAATTCCCTGCATCAATTTCTTTTAATAAATCTTTATTAGTTGCAGCAATTACCCTAACATTAACCTCTATTTCTTTTTCGCCACCAACACGTGTAATTTTATTTTCCTGCAGTGCCCTTAATACTTTGGCTTGCGCCGATAAGCTCATATCTCCAATTTCATCTAAAAAGATGGTTCCACCGCTAGCTTGTTCAAACTTTCCGATTCGTTGCTTTATAGCAGATGTAAATGAACCTTTTTCATGTCCAAAAAGCTCTGATTCTATCAATTCTGATGGAATTGCAGCACAATTTACTTCAATTAAAGTTCCGCTTGCCCTGTTAGATTTTTCATGCAGCCATCTTGCAACTAATTCTTTTCCACTTCCGTTTGCACCGGTAATTAAAACTCTTGCATCTGTTGGTGCAACCCTATCAATGGTTTCTTTAACTTTAAGTATGGCAGCAGAATCACCTAAAATTTCACGGGTTTTAGATTTACTTACCTTTTGCTTTAATTCTTTGGTTTCAGTAACTAAAACTTTTCTTTCTAGGGCGTTACGTACGGTAATTAAAAGTTTATTAAGATCCGGTGGTTTAGATATAAAATCGAAAGCTCCTTTTTTTGATGCTTCTACTGCTGTTTCTACCGTTCCATGACCAGATATCATGATGAATGGTACATCTGGATGGGTTTTTTGTGCAGAAGTTAATACTTCCATACCATCCATTCTGTTCATTTTAATATCGCATAACACTAAATCGTATCCGATATTTTTAATCATTTCTAAGCCATCAGTTCCGTTATCTATATCGTCTACTTTATAATCTTCGTATTCTAAGATTTCACGTAGCGTATTCCTAATTGCTCGTTCATCATCAATGATTAAAATTTTAGCCATAATTTTGTTTAAGGTTTGAAAATGTATGCAAATATAGACAGTTTTAAGATAAAAAAGTCCTGCGATTAATCGCAGGACTTTAAAATGCTTAAAAAAATGCAAATTTGTAAGCCGGGTTCTGTCATCCTGAATTAATCAGTATGTCTCTATCATTTATCTTGCCATAACATTACTATTATGATCTAACGACCTACCCATCTCGATATTGAATAAACAATTGGAACGGGACGCTCCAAAATCGAGACTTATTTGGTCTTTCAACCCCTGAGGTTTACCACGATGTATGTCGCCATACAAAGTCGTGAGCTCTTACCTCACGTTTTCACCTTTTCCCCGTCTTAATACTATCAAAACGGGGTAGTTTGTTTTCTGTAGCACTTTCTGTATTCAATAATCATAAAGGAAAACCTTTATTTAAACCGAACCCTTCCTGTTAGGAAGCAAGGTACCCTTCGTTGCCCGGACTTTCCTCTCCGCATTTAAATAATTATTTTATGCGCAGCGATAGAGCAATTTGCGATGTAAAGGTAGGGATTATAAAAATAATTAATTTTAAAATGTGGTTAAGAATCAAAAGTCTATAGATTGATATTAAAAGCAGACTTTTATATCCAACCTTCTAAGTCCAAAATACCTTTATGATTCTTTAATTATATTTCTAGTATTACGCATCTCGTATTTTTTTTATTTCAGTTTTACCTAAAATTATTATAGCTTAATCCTGAGGAAGCAATTTAAAAACTCCGTTACCTTCAACAGCTATATATAAATAACCATCCGGTGATTGTTTTACATCCCGTACCCTTCCAATGTTTTTAAGCAAAAGTTCCTCCTTTATTACTTTTCCGTTCACTATTTCGCATCGGTTTAAATATTGAAATCTTAAGGAGCCGGTCATTAAATTACCTTGCCATTTTGGATATATTTTGCTGTTCACAAATGCCATTCCACTTGGGGCAATAGAGGGAGTCCAATAGTGTATAGGGTCTGTAATGCCTTCTTTTTGTGTGATTGATGTAATTGTTTTACCATTATAGTTGATGCCATAAGAAGTAACTGGCCAGCCATAATTTGCGCTTTTTTTCACAATGTTTATTTCATCACCGCCTCTTGGCCCATGCTCATTTTCCCAAATCTCTCCGGTAAATGGATTTAAGGCTAAGCCCTGTGGGTTACGGTTGCCATAAGTATAATTACTTTTATCTGCTTTGTTTTGTGCATAAAACGGATTGTCTTTTGGAATGCTTCCATCTGCCATTATTCTATGAATTTTGCCAAGACTATTAGTTATATCTTGTGGATTTTCCTTTTCATTACCTCTTTCGCCCACCGAGAAATATAACATTTTATCTTTTCCAAATACCATTCTTGATCCATAATGATGCTTTGTTTTACTGTAAGGTTCGGCAATAAAGATATCTTTTGAATTTATTATTTCATCGTCCTTAAGCGTTGCCATTAAAATCGCCGTGGTTTGTAAACTTGAATCTGTTGGATGCGGTTTTGAATAGCTTAAATAAATTATTTTATTTTCGGTGAAATTGGGATGCAAGATAACATCCATTAAACCCCCTTGTCCTGCAAATCGCACTTCCGGTAACCCTTTTATAATCTTGCTTGTACCATCTGCGTTTGCCAAATGCAATTCTCCAGATTTATCGGTAATTAACATCTGTTGGTTTGGTAAAAAAGCCATTCCCCAAGGATTTTTTGCTTTATCAAATATCTTAACTAGTTTTATTTTCCCGTTTTCTGTATCAAAGATATCAGATTGTGGTTTTTCATCAAAAGAGTATCTGTCCACGTTTTCAACACCTTTTATAATGTAATTTGCTATTGCTTTAATTTCATCATCTTTAAAGGTTTCCGCAAAAGCAGGCATTCCGCCTTCTTTATAACCGTATTTTATAGATTTAAATAGATCTTCAGAGGTTTTTCCGTATTTCCATTTTCTATCGGCAAAGGCATTCATTTTGGCTCCGTGGCAACCAGAACAGTATGATAGATAATTTGCTTCTGGATCTGAAGTTTTAATTTTTACATCTTCCTTTTTTTGCAAGCCTAAAGAAAATATAGATATGAATATGATTGTGGCTAGTAAAGCTAATGTTCTCAATTTTCTCATGATGTTTTTTAGTAGTTTGACAAAATACCAATTTTATCGTAAAATATGCTGGAAAACCCCTTAAAATAAAATATTTAAGGGGTTAGCTAAATATTATAAATTGTTATTAAGCAGCTGGGAATTAATAATTAATTAGTACATCCATTTTGAGTTTTTTGAGATGGCTGAATTTAATTAAACCTGATTGTAAGAAAAACCCGCAGGACGGTACGAGCGGATTTGGAGGGAAATTAGGACTATTGAAAATTAATATAGTAGGAAATTAGTTTTCAAAAAAATTCAATTGCATAAATTTCTGAAGCGATATTTGGAAAATAATTTTATTTAAATTTATACCAATAACATATTTGATAACCAATTGGTTAAGATTTATGAATTTTTAATTCTCATCAAACCAAAAAAAACCTATCTTTGTGCGGCAAATAGAGTACCTTAATTTATTTGCTATGCAACTTGATCCCACAAAATTTTTAGCCGACGGTTTAACTTATGACGATGTACTTTTGGTACCCGCTTATTCTGAAGTTTTGCCACGCGAAGTCGATACTTCCAGTTATTTAACTAAAAAAATAAAATTAAATGTTCCTATTGTATCTGCAGCTATGGACACAGTTACAGATTCTAATTTAGCAATTGCTATTGCACAAGCTGGTGGGATTGGAATGATTCATAAAAATATGAGCATTCAGGCTCAGGCCGATGAAATACGTAGAGTCAAACGTTCTGAAAGCGGTATGATTCAAGATCCTGTGGTTCTACACAAAGACGCTTTAGTTGGCGATGCATTCAAAATAATGCGAGAATATAAAATCGGTGGTATCCCTGTCGTTTCTGAAGATAATGTGTTGGTCGGGATTATTACTAATCGTGATTTAAGGTTTCAAAAAAACATGAATCAAAAAATTTCTGAGGTTATGACTTCAGAAAACTTAATAACCGCACCAGAAGGAACTGACTTAGCACAGGCAGAATTGATCTTACAAGATTATAAAATCGAAAAACTACCTGTTGTTAATGCCAATGGAAAATTAAGTGGATTGATCACCTTTAAGGATATTCAGAAATTCAAAAATTTCCCTCAAGCCTGTAAAGATGAACTTGGTAGATTGAGGGTGGGCGGTGCAGTTGGTGTAACCCATGATACAATGGAAAGAGTGGATGCACTGGTAAAAGCTGGTGTAGATGTAATTGCCATTGATACTGCTCATGGTCATTCTAAAGGAGTTATCAATCAGCTTATTGCAGTAAAAGCTAAATATCCAGATCTACAGGTTATTGCAGGTAACGTAGCAACTGCCGCTGGCGCAAAAGCGTTGGCAGATGCTGGTGCAGATGGTGTGAAAGTTGGAATTGGACCTGGTTCAATTTGCACCACAAGGATTATTGCTGGAGTAGGAGTACCGCAATTATATGCAGTTTATGAAGCCGCTAAAGGCTTAGAAGGAACTGGAGTTCCTGTTATTGCGGATGGTGGAATTAAATATACTGGCGATATTGCCAAAGCGATTGCTGCTGGTGCAAGTTCTATTATGGCCGGTTCTTTATTTGCTGGTGTAGAGGAATCGCCAGGTGAAACGATTATTTACGAAGGAAGAAAATTCAAATCTTACCGTGGAATGGGTTCTGTTGAAGCCATGGAATCTGGCTCTAAAGACCGTTATTTCCAAGATGTAGAAGATGATATTAAAAAATTAGTTCCAGAGGGGATTGTTGGTCGTGTACCTTATAAAGGAACATTGGCAGAGGTGATGCACCAATTATTAGGTGGTTTAAAAGCTAGTATGGGTTATTGTGGAGCTAAAGATATTGATGCTTTAAAAAATGCTCAATTTGTTAAGATTACGGCATCAGGAATAAGAGAATCTCACCCTCATGATATCACAATTACTAAAGAAGCTCCAAATTATAGTAGATAGACAGATAGTTAGTTAGTTAGTTAGTTAGTTAGAATTTAAGTAGTTCATAAAATTTATGGGCTATTTTTTTTATCGAGGATTATATTTGGTTGATTAACTAAATCTTCAATACTGGTATTCCCCATAATATCTATAGAAGCATCTCTCACTTTTTGCATCATCCTTCTAATGCTACAAGTGAGTTCATCCTTACATTCCTCGCATTTTTGGTAAAAATTTAAACTAACACAGGGATATAAAGCAATTGGTCCATCCAAAATTCTTATAATTTCTAAAACTTTTATTTCAGCCGGGTTTTGCATTAAAAAATAACCGCCGCCGATACCCATTTTACTGTTCAAAATTTTTGCTCGTTTTAAATCTAATAAAATAGATTCTAAAAATCTTTTGGGTAAATTTTCTTGCTTTGCAACTTCCGCTATCAACATAGGCTTATTTTCCTCACTTCCTGCAAGGGCAATTAAAGCTTTGATGGCATATTTAGTTTTTTTGGTGAGCAATGCTAATTTGTTTTAAATCAAAAATAACATCTTTTATTCAATAATTTTTTAATCTAATTAAAAATCTGTTTAATAGATAGTTAACAAATATTAAAACAAAATATCAAAAGTAATCTATTAAGTCAGTAGATTTTATGTTTTATTTTAAAAATATGTTTGTATAATTGTCTACTAAATTAATAGACTTTAAAATGAAATTTAAAATTTCTTATTGCGAGACAGAAATACTTTACAAAAATGATCAAAGTTGTTGATGACAATGAATCTCAAAAAAACCGAATCAATAGTATTAAAAATCTCAAAAATTAAAAATGAAACACGTTTATTTTACATTTTTTATAATTATCATATCCTTGGTTGCCAAAGCACAAGGAAACAATTTTATCATTATTTCCGGAACAATCATTAATCAAGAAGATCAACTCGCATTGCCTGGAGCTAGTGTTAGCATTAAAAATAGCGCTAATGGAACTTCAACAGATGCAAATGGTAGATTTCAACTGCGTACAAAAGCAGTTTTTCCTTTTAGTTTGATAGTGAATAGCTTAGGTTTTAAATCTCAAGAATTTGAAGTAAAAGGACCAGGCTCAGAATTAAAAATCGCTTTAATTACACAATCGCAATTAGGGCAAGAAGTTGTGGTAACTGCTTCGCGTGTAGAAGAAAGTATTTTAAAATCTCCAGTTGCCATAGAAAAACTGGATATTAGGGCAATTAGAGAATCTCCGGCTCCAAGCTTTTACGATGCACTTGAAAACGTAAAAGGTGTGCAAATGACCACCTCAAGTTTAACGTTTAAAGTCCCTAATACCCGAGGATTCAATATTCCAAATAACTTCCGTTTTGTACAATTGGTAGATGGTGTAGATATGCAAGCTGGAACTTTGGGCGTTCCGCTAGGAAACGCAATTGGTCCTACAGAATTAGATATTGCTAGCGTAGAAATTACTCCGGGTGCAGCTTCTGCACTGTACGGAATGAATGCGATTAACGGAATGGCGAATTTGCTAACTAAAAGTCCGTTTTATTATCAAGGATTAAGTGTTTATCAAAAAACAGGTATTAACCATGTTGGAGGTGGAACTGGTAGAGATTTAAGTTCTCTTACAGAAACGGCAGTTAGATATGCAAAAGCGTACAATAATAAAATTGCTTTTAAATTGAATGTAGATTATTTAAGAGGAACAGATTGGTTATCAAATACAACAACCAATCAAAACCCAAATAATTTAAGTACAGCAAATCCTAAATTTCCAGAATTAAATGCAGATGCAAATAATCCAGCTTATGATGCTTGGAATAAATACGGAGATGATAACGGAAATAATGCGCTTACAATAAGTGGATTAAACATACCTGGAAAAACTGGTAATCAAAGTATTTTAGTGAGAAGGACAGGTTATTGGGAAAAAGATGTTACCAATCCTAAAGTAGATAATTTAAAATTTGATGCTGCCCTACATTACCGTTTTAATGAAAATGCAGAATTATTTTACAGCTACCGCTTTGGGAAATTAGATGGTATTTTTCAGAGAGGAAATAAAATCCAAATAGATAATGTAAAGGTTCAAAACCATAAAATAGAATTAAAAGGAAACCATTATTTTGTAAAATCTTATGTTTCTATAGAAAATACCGGAGACTCTTATAACATTAAACCTTTAGTAGATAATTTGGAGATTACAAGCGGTGGAACAAATGTTGTTTGGGGAGCAAAGTTTAAAAATGCTTTGCAAAATTCTTTAAATACAGGAACGCCACTAGCAGATGCTTTAAAAGTTGGAAGAGCTGCCGCCGATGCAAGTAGGGTAGAGCCTGGGACAACGGCATTCAATACTTTAAAAAATACAATTATTGGTATTAATAATTGGGATAATGGAGCTATGATTGCAGGTGCGCCGGCGACAGGTGGAGCGGCGTTAAGCCAGAGAAGTAGAACTTATCATGCCGATGCTCAATGGGATTTATCAGATAAAGTAAAATACTTTGATTTATTAATTGGTGGTGATGCAAGGATTTATCAAGTAATTCCGGATGGAAACAACTTTGTGGATTTTTCTAGGCCAATTGCAGATAGGAATATACCGCTGGCAGATGGAACTTTTGGTAAAAATGTTTATTATAAAAAGTTTGGCGGTTTTGCACAGGTTACCAAATTATTTTTTAAGGAAAAATTGAAATTATTCGGCTCTTTAAGGTTAGATTATAATCCCGAATTTCAAGCTAAATTTAATCCGAGAATTGCAGCGGTTTACACGATTGCTGAAAAGCATAATTTTAGATTATCTGTACAAAATGGATATAGATTCCCAGCTTTATTTGAGGCACTTTCTTTTGTAAATAATGGAAATGTGAGAAGGGTTGGAGGATTATCATATATTAATCAAGGTTTAAATTATTTAGATAACTCTTATATTTTAGCATCAAGCGATGTTTTTAATGCAGCATTAAATGCAGATTTGGCAAACGGTTTAACAGCTAAAGAAGCAGCTTTAAAAAATAGAGATTTATTACAAATAACCAATCTATCAGCAACCCGACCAGAAAAAATCAAATCTTTAGAAGCTGGTTATAAAAGTGTGTTGCTTGATAATAAATTAGTAGTAGATGTAGATGCTTATATAAATCAATACGATGGTTTTTTAGGGCAAGTAGAAGTTTCTGTTCCTTATACAAGTGGATTTGGACAGCAAGTAAAAGTTGGTTCAGATGAAGCGGTTTACGCTATGATTAGGGCAAATCGTGAACAACAGCAAACAAGGTACCGTGTTTATACAAACGCTAAGAACAAGTATAATAATTATGGTTCTTCTTTAGGATTAACCTATAATTTTTATCAAAAATATACCGTTTCTGGAAGTATAAGCTACAATGCGATATCAGAGAACAAACAAGCCGATGTGTTTGTGACTGGTTTCAATACGCCAAATTGGGCAACAAATTTTTCTTTTGGGAACAGAGAAATCATAAAAAATTTAGGATTTAACGTAGTGTGGAAATGGCAAAATTCTTTCTTTTGGGAAAGTCCTTTGGTTAGCGGCGAGGTAAATGCATTCAACACTTTCGATGCGCAATTCACCTATAAAGTTCCTCAAGTAAAAGCGAGTATTAAAGCAGGCGGAACGGATATTTTAAATACCAAATACATTCAATATGCAGGCGGACCAACTTTAGGCGCATTGTATTATGTAGCAATAACTTTTGATGGATTATTAAAATAAAATATATTTTTTATCAGAAAATAGATTTACAGAAATATTTTTTGTTATTTCATAAAAATATCAATTTTAAATAAATTATCATCATGATAAAATCACTTTGCGTTTACTGTGGGTCTAATTTTAATGGCGATCCTTACCTTAAACAAGCCGTAGAAATATTGGCCAAAGAAATGGCCGAGAATAATATAAAATTAATTTTTGGTGGCGGAAGTGTTGGCGTAATGGGATTAATTGCAAATGCAATATTAAAAAATGGGGGAAAAGCTATAGGAATTATCCCTCAATTTTTAATGGATAAAGAAGTCGGCCATAAAGGTTTAACGGAGATGATTGTTACAGAAAACATGCATCAGCGTAAGCAAAAGATGGCTGATTTAAGTGATGGATTTCTGATTTTACCTGGTGGTTTTGGGACGCTTGAAGAATTTTTTGAAGTGCTTACTTGGTTACAATTGGGTTTACATCAAAAGGCAATTGGGGTTTTAAATGTTGGTGGTTTTTACGATTTCCTTTTTAAACAAATGGATGTGATGGTAGAACAACGTTTCTTAAAACAAATAAATAGAGATTTAGTAATTGATGAAAGCGACCCAATAGAAATTATAAAAAAAATGAACAATTTTGTTGCTAAACCGGATGATGTTTGGTTTAAGGATAGAAATTTGATTTAATTTTTTATATCGGCAGTCTTTAAATACGGAAGTAAGCCGTTTAGCAGAAAACAAGATAAAGAAGAAAGTTAAAAGTCTTTATTCTGTTAAAAAACTTTTATACCTTTCTAAAACTATGTTTAAAGGAATAAAATGTTAAAATCCCGAAGCCTGTAAAAAGCAGAAGATGGAAAGGAAATAATGCAAAATCTTTAAAATAAAAAGCTAATAGCAAACCAAAAGCAAAGTAAATAAACAAGGTAAATTCTACAAAAAAAGCTTTTGGTAAAATCTTCTTCACGTAAATATTCTCCTCAAAATTTTGCTTTAAATTGGTAATATTAAATTTTGGTGTTCTAATAAAGTCTGATTTAAATCCAAATAATCCTTCTAGCACTGCAATAGAATTGTGAAAACTTAACGCCATAGAAACGGATAAAAACATAGGATAAAGTTTAGCGAAAGTTTTTATATTCTCTTTTTTGGAGATACTTGCAACAATATAAAAGATAGTTACTATGATAAATCCCAATAAAAAAATGGTCATCAAATTAAAATAGATAGGATTGATATCTTTATAACTCTTTATTACCAAAACAGGAAGACTTAAAATGCTGGTAATAAAAACAAAAATAAAAACATAAGAATTCGTTAAGTGTAAAGTTCCAAATATTTTCTTTTTTAATCCAACATCCGCCATCCAAATTTCTTTGATCATTTTTTTGGAAGTTTCAATTGCTCCTTTTGTCCAACGATGTTGCTGAGAACGTAATGCGTTAGATTCTACTGGCAATTCTGCCGGAGTTACTACATTTTCTACATAAGTAAATTCCCATCCTTTTAATTGAGCTCTGTAGCTTAAATCTAAATCTTCTGTTAAAGTATCATGTTGCCAACCGCCAGCATCAACTATGCATTGTTTACGCCAAATTCCTGCGGTACCATTAAAATTCATAAACAAGTTAGCCTTGTTTCTTCCGGTTTGTTCTATGGTAAAATGTCCATCTAAGCCAAAAGCTTGTATTTTAGTCAATAAGGAATAATTATTATTGATATGCCCCCATCTGCTTTGAACCATACCAATATTTGATTGATTGAAATACGGAATCAATTTTTGTAGAAAATCTGCTTCAGGTAAAAAATCCGCATCAAAAATTGCGATAAACTCGCCTTTGGCAACATTTAAACCATGTTGTAATGCTCCAGCTTTAAAGCCAATATTTTTTTCTCTTTTAATATGTGCAATATCAAAACCCAAAACTTTCATTTTCTTAATGATGTTTTCGGTTTCAATTAAAGATAAATCGGTAGAATCATCCAAAACTTGTATCTCTAATTTATCTTTTGGATAATTGATGTTACAAACAGATTTTATCAATCGTTTTACAACATATAATTCATTATAAAGAGGAAGTTGTATGGTAACCGTTGGGATTTTAACTGGCATAACAGGAATTACATCAGTTTTTCTTTTCGATCTTAGATAAGAAAAAATAAGGTATGCTTGCCCAACACTAAATATGAATATAATACTTAGTGATAAGGTGTAAATTACTAATATGGAAATCTGCCAAATCATTTTAGAATTGCAAAATTATAAGTTTTTAAATATCATCCAGATGATTTTATATCCCGCCAAAACTACGCCTTTTAAAGTTCCTGAAATCTTACTTACTCCAATTCTTTTTCGATATTTTACGGGAACTTCTAAACATCTCAAATTAAGCTTTGCAGCTTTAATTTGCATTTCTACAGTCCACCCATAAGTTTTGTCCTGCATATTTATAAGTGATAAATTATCCCAAGCAATTGCTCTAAACGGACCTAAATCAGTAAATTTTACCTTATAAAATAAATCAATCAACCTTGTGGCTAAGTAATTACCAAACTCTTGAGGTAAAGTCATGGAGCCTTTTTCTTTGATTCCTAAAGCTCTAGAACCAATTACCAAATCGGCTTTACCGTTTTTGATAGGCAAAATGACATCAATAATTTCTTGCGGATAATCAGAATAATCACCATCTATAAAAACAACAATATCTTTAGGTTTTGCTTTATTTTTTAAATAGGATATGCCTTTTAAACAAGCATTTCCATAACCAGCATCTATTGCATCAACTACGGTAGCTCCTGCTTTTTCAGCTTCTAAAGCAGTATTATCCTTAGAATTATTATTACTAACGATAATTTCTTTAACTAAATTTTTTGGAATATCATTAATGACTTTGGCAATAGATTTCTCTTCGTTATAAGCCGGAATGATAACGTAAATATTCCTTTCAGATAAATTGTCAATCATTAAAATGCTTTTTCTTCTGGTCTAACATAAGCATCAAATCTTCCTTCCTCTGATAAGTTTTCTAATTTTAAAACACCTCTTGGACAAACCGCGGCACAAATTCCACATCCAACACATGATGAACGTATAATATTCTCTCCGTTTTGTGCATAAGCCCTTACATCAATTCCCATCTCACAAAAGGTAGAGCAATTACCACAGGAAATACATTGGCCCCCGTTGGTTGTAATCCTAAATCTTGATTTAAAGCGCTGAACTATTCCTAAATAAGCCGCTAAAGGACAACCAAATCTACACCAAACTCTACTGCCCATTACAGGGTAAAATCCAGTTCCAATCGCTCCTGCAAACATAAAGCCTATCCCGAAAGAATAAGTTTGTCTAATGGCATAAGTATCAACGCCTAACAAAGTAGAAGAACCGGTAAAAAAAGTGTATAAAACCGCAATGGTCATTACAACTGCAAAAACCAAAACACTGTGAACAATAATCCGTTCGTATTTCCAAGCTTTTAAAGATTTGTCTGATAATTGACGAAAAGGATCTCCTAATGTTTCGGCTAATCCACCACAGCCACAAACCCAACTGCAATACCATCTCTTTCCGAAGAAATAAACCATTACGGGTACGCCAATAATTATCAAAAATATGCCCCAGCCCAACATCCAATAACCCAACATTCCGTTAGAGGCTAATTCTGTTAAACGATAATCAAAAAAGAAGCTATAATCTAAAGGCCAAATATTTTTAAAATCCATATACGGCAATTGAAGGTTTGTTAAGATGTTTGGAATCATGAAAGCAAAAGCAATCTGAAAAAACAATACCGAAGTGGTTCTTAATAATTGATAGTTATTGTCTCTGTATTTAATGTACATCCTTACGCTCATCACCAGCATTATTAAGCAGTATAGAAACCCATATAAAAACCATTGCGAGGCGTTTGTTCCTGTCAAAGTATTGCTTAATCCATCCACCAATAACACCCAGTTGCTTAAATAAGCTGGCTTTTGATAAATAAATATGTAGAAAGTAATTAAAAAAGCAGCAAATAAAAAGGCTATAATCCCTCTATTTGTAATTCCTCTCTGAAAAATATGGTCATTTTTAATACCGGCTATGGGTTTTATAAATAAAGCAGGTATCATATACATTAATCCCCCTAAAGAACTGATAACAAAACAAATAATAAATAGTATGGCAACATTGTCTTTAACAAAACCTTGACTACTATTTTTTACGATACTAAAAACATGATTATCGTAAATAACTTTATCCCATTCCTTATTTTTTTTAAACTCATCGTTAACACTATCAAAAGCTTTATTGTAATCTTTTATAAATGAAATGTTACTATTATATTCTTTTTTAAAAAAATCTTTTAAAGCAGGTTTTAACAGTTTTTGTTGTTCAGTATCTTTAAAATTTTCTGTAAATATTTTTTCGGTTAGTTTATATTTTCCCAAAAAAGGTAAAGAAAGAAAAACTGCGAAGCAAATTAAAAATATGGTTAAACCGATATTGCGGATTATTTTCATGTCTAAATATTAAGAGGCTAGGATTAAAAAACTAAAAATTTCTTTTTTGCAATTTTTGCTTGATCCTTTGGATGAACCTTATTAAAATGTTCTACTATTTCTTTATGATAGCTTTTGTAAAACTCTGTATCAAAAAAGCCTTTATGAAGATTAGAGATGCAATGGGTTATATTTTTTTTATTCCTAATCCAATCATCAGCAACGGTTTGTTTAAATCTGATGCCAAAAAAATTGAAACCTCTTAAGCTACCATCGACTTTTGCAAAATTAGCCCTCATAGATATTTTTCCATCAGGATGCTCCCAATAAAAAGTATCCTCATCATCAAACGGATTTTTTAACATTAAGCCATAAGTTTGATATTCTATATCTAAAAACTTAGCAGAGTTAAACCAAATTCCTCTGTCATATTTGGTTTTAGTGCCACAAATGGTATTAGCTAAAACTCTTCCCTGCATTTTGCCGGTATACCAAAGTTGCTCTACCGGCGGGTGGTTTTCTTTGGGATTTCTAAATTGCGCACAATCGCCTATAGCATAAACATCTTCAATATTGGTTTCTAGGTAATCATTTACTAAAACTCCTTTGTCAGTTTCTAATTTAGAATCTTTTACCAAAGAAATATTAGGACTTACACCTGCCGTTAGAGCTACAAAACCACATTTTATTTCTTTTCCATCTTTAGTGATGATGGCTTTTACCTTTCCTTTATCATCACCAACTATCTCTTTTAATTCTGATTTTGTAATCAAATTCATTTTGTGTTCGGCAATGTGCCTACCCACTAATTCAGCTTCTTCTTTTGGTAAAATGCCTCCCCAATAATAATTATCCCTAACTAAAATATTAACGTTAATATTTCTAGAGTGAAGCATTTCTGCCATTTCAATTCCTATCAATCCTCCTCCAACTACAACAGCATCCGTAACACCAACTGTGTTTTCTTCCATCAGCTCCACATCTTGCTTGGTCACCATTCCCTGCACACCTTTTAAATCCTGTCCTGGCCAATCAAATTTGTTAGTTATCGATCCTGTAGAAATCACTAATTTATCGTAAACAATTTCTTCTCCTTTATCGGTAAATAGTTTTTTCGAATCAAAATCTATATTTTTAATGTAAGCATTTTTAAGTTCAATTCTGTTTTTACCCCAAAACCAATCTTCATAAGGTTTGGTATGCTCATACTTCATATGCCCCATATAAATATACATGAGTGCAGTTCGTGAAAAAAAATGGTCTGATTCTGCAGAAATTACTAGAATTTCATGATCGCTTTGTTTGCGAATATATCTAGCTGTAGTAATTCCAGAAATTCCGTTACCAATAATTACTATTTTCATATTAATTTTGAACTTTAAATGAGACGAAACTTATTATTTTGAGTTCAAATCCCAATTATAATCCATGTAATCAATTTTTGTGTTCCTATTGATTTTTGTGCTAGCGTATTTATTGACAAAGTTTTCTACACTTCCTTCTGCTTTAACAAAATCTGCTTTGTACCAATCAAATAATTTTGATAGTGATGCTTTATCAGT
>JACMNZ010000229.1 GCA_014378285.1 Pseudopedobacter sp. | reverse complement strand
CGAAATCCCAGAACTCCAAATAAATTTTGAACCAATGGAATTGGTTGAAAAAGTAATGAGCCAAGGTGCTATGACACCCTTACAGGTCAAGGTAGCGGCTGGTCAACTGAAAGGTGCTGTTGGATTTGCAAATAAAATCAAGAATGAAATAGCAAAAATTAAATTCTTGAGAGATGTTAGAATTGCTGAGCCTGTAAACTATCCAAGCGTTAAAATTGACATCAACAGAGAACTTGCCGGGCAATTCGGTTTGGATATGCAGGACATTACTAAAGCTTTAACAATCGCTACATCTTCCACTAGGTTTACCAATAAAAACCTCTGGGTCGATTCTAAATCAGGTTTGGTATTTCAGGTACAAGTACAAATTCCAGAATCTGACATGCAATCCTTAGACAACCTAAAAAGCTTACCGTTAAAGGCAGGCCAAGCTCGTCCGGTGTTAGAGGACGTTGCCACACTGAGGATGAGCAAGGAACCCGCACAAGTAAATAGACAAGGACCAAACCGGTACGTAACTGTTTTAGCAAATGTTCATCAATCTGATTTAGGCGCTGCGTCTAAAGCCGTGAAACTAGCTATTAAGAATGCCGGTGAAGCACCTAGGGGAGTTATCGTGAAAACTGAGGGCTTAATGAAATTGTTGGATGATACTTTGTCTGGATTACAAACAGGCTTATTGGTTGCGATTGTGGTTATTTTTTTAATGCTGGCAGCTTATTACCAATCTTTCGCAGTATCAGCATTAATATTGACGGTAGTACCCGCAGTAATTGGAGGAAGCTTATTAATGTTAATGGCATTTGGCAGTACCTTAAACCTGCAATCTTACATGGGTATTATCATGTCGGTCGGGGTGTCGGTCTCTAATGCGGTATTGATGGTGAATCAGGCAGAAATGAACAGGGTAAAACATGGAATGACTTCTAAATTAGCTTCGTTTATTGCTGCTTCATCCAGATTAAGACCCATCATTATGACTTCTTTAGCGATGATTGCAGGGATGATTCCTATGGCTTCTGGAATGGGTGAGGGTGGAGAGCAAATTGCTCCTTTGGGGCAAGCAGTTATTGGAGGATTACTTTTTTCTACCATCACGGTTCTGTTAATCTTACCCCACTTATTTACCATAATCAGAAACAACTCATCTAGAACGAGTCCTTCTTTGGATCCAGATGATCCCGAAAATAAGAATTATCAAATTAATTTCCACCAACAATTAAAATCATGAATACAAAAATAAATAAATATCCAACCCTAATATTACTAGGTCTTTCTTTGTCATTTATCATTAGTGCATGCAGTCAAAATAAAACTGAATCAAATGAAAAGGTCAAAAAGAAAGAGCAAGTTGTAGAAACTGTATTTCCAATAAAAGACCAACCGATTTACAGTATTAGTTTACCGGGTGAATTAAAACCATACGAAGAAGTAATAATTTATCCAAAGACCAAAGGCTTTGTTAAAAAGCTTTACGCCGATAGAGGAACACTGGTTAGAAAAGGTCAATTATTGGCAGTTCTGGAAGCTCCGGAAGTGCTTCAAAAAAATGCTTTAGATCGCTCTTCAGCACAAAAATTTAAAGAACAGTATTTATATAGCCAACAATCCTATCAAAGATTAAAAAAGGCCTCACAAAAAAGTGGAGCAGTTGCAGCTATAGAATTAGAAAGGGCGATGAGCCAGTTTAAAAGCGATAGTGCAGCTTATGAATCTGCAAAGGCAAATAGCAATATATCTGGACAATTAGGCAGGTATTTACAAATTAGATCGCCTTTTGACGGCATTGTTACCCAGAGAAATATATCTGAAGGTGCGTTGGTTGGCGAAAATATGAATACTGCTCTTTTTTCTGTTGCGCAGAATAACCGGTTAAGACTTGTTTTGGCAATACCAGAAAAACACGCTTCGGCAATCAACAAAAACACCATTGCAACTTTTACAGTTAGCGGACTCCCGGGGAGAACTTTTAAAGCTTCCTTGTCCAGATCTGCAGATGTTTTAGATAAAAGTAGCAGATCTGTAAATGTAGAGTTTGACATCAACCACCAGACTTTATTAAATGGAGGGGAATATGCTCAAGCTAAAATTCGGTTACAACGACCTGATAGCACTTTATGGGTACCAACTTCTAGCGTTATTAACGCCCAAGCGGGTGTTTTTGTAGTGAGGATTACCAATGGAATTATTGAAAGAGTTCCTGTTTTAACCGGAAGCCAGCTTGATGGAAAAATAGAGGTTTATGGAGATTTATCTGTAACAGATAAAATTGCAAAAACAGGTTCAGAGGAACTGATTGAGGGCGGAAAAACAAATATAAAATGAGAACGATAATTTTAAATAATAAACATTCATTAAATTTAGACAAGATGCAAAATATAATGAAATGGCTTACATGGTCCAACCTAACAACCGCACTACTAATAGTATTTGTTGTGGCAATGTTAATTAGCCCAAAACTAAAAGGAATAGTCATACAAGGGTTAATGAAAATAGGTTTATTTCAGCCTAAACTACCTGATAATACTGAAGCAGGTTCAAATGCAATTATTGCTGATACTGAACAAAAGAGCGGTATACTATTTAGAGATGAAAACGGAAATGTAATTGATTTGGCAGAGCTTAAAGGTAAAGTAGTTTTTATTAATTTCTGGGCAACTTGGTGTCCACCTTGCATAGCCGAAATGCCTTCAATCAACAAATTACAAGAGAAATTTAAGGACAATAAAAACTTTGTGGTTTTAATGGTGGATGCGGATAACAAGCTGGAAAAATCAAAAAAATTCATGACAAAAAACGGTTACAGTTTAAAAGTATTTACACCTGCAAGTCAGATACCGCAAGAATT
>JACMNZ010000228.1 GCA_014378285.1 Pseudopedobacter sp. | reverse complement strand
GCGATCCAAACACAATATCAGATTCAGAGCATTTTCTCCCAAGAGGAAACCGGAAATAAAATTACTTTTGATAGAGATATCTCAGTTCAAAAATTTTGTAATGAAGAAGGAATTACTTGGAATCAATACCAACAGTTTGGCGTAATTAGAGGATTAAAATCAAGAAAAAATTGGCAGCAAAACTGGGAAGAAAAGATGTGCGAATTTCCCAAATTTGTAGAAGAAACTAACTGGAATATTCTTAAGATTAAAGCTGATTTTTATGAATCGTTAAAGGGCGAAACTTTATCAGATGAAATTACTTTTTCTAATAAAAATTTCCAACCCGGGGGCGAAACCTTTGCTTGGCGTTATTTGGAGTCTTTTGTAAAAGATCGACATAAAAACTATAGTAGCCATATTTCTAAGCCAGCATTAAGTAGAAAAAGCTGCAGTCGGTTGTCGCCTTATTTGGCTTATGGCAATATTTCTATGCGCATGGTTTATCGCTATACTCGGCAACATTATAAAACCTCTAATCACAAAAGAGACCTTTCTAATTTCATTTCTCGTTTACATTGGCATTGCCATTTTATACAAAAATTCGAGAATGAATGCAGGATGGAGTTTGAGCATGTAAATAAGGGTTATAATGCGTTAATCAAACCTGAAAATCCAAAATATATCAAGGCTTGGGAAGAAGGAAAAACCGGCCTTCCGCTAATTGATGCTTGTATGCGATGTTTAGTTGCTACAGGTTATATCAATTTTAGAATGCGAGCAATGGTGGTTTCATTTTTTACATTTAACCTTTGGCAAGATTGGCGTGAGCTCAATTTCTTTTTAGCCAAACAATTTTTAGATTATGAACCTGGTATACATTATCCTCAAATACAAATGCAAGCTGGCGTAACAGGCATCAATACTATTAGAATTTATAATCCGATTAAAAATGCAGAAGAGCATGATGCTGACGGCATTTTTGTGAAACAATGGCTCCCCGAATTAAAGAATATTCCACCACATTTAATTTACGAGCCTTGGAAACTTAGCCAAATGGAACAAGAACTTTATCACTGTAAAATAGGCGAAAATTATCCATTTCCTATTGTTGATGTAGAGAAAAGCAGAAAGTATGCGAGTGATATTATTTGGGGCTTGCGAAAAAATGCAGCGGTAAAAAAAGAAGGAAAGCGCATCTTAAAAAAGCATGTAAACATAGGAGATGCTAGTCAATTTAATGAAAAAAGGACTTAGTAAAAAACACTTTATTCTAACTGATTAAACATTAAATTTTCATTATTTTTTTGGAAGGTTAAATCATTATTATCTAAATTTGTTTTATGTTTAAGCTGTCTCATTTATTGATTTTTGTTTTTATATTTTTGATACATTCAAGCTTTGCTCAAGAAAAAATAATTAATTTAAAACAAATATCCTCTGATGTTTATATTCACGAATCCTTTTTAGAAACAAAGGATTTTGGCAAAGTATCTTGTAACGGTATGGTTGTCATCAGTAACGGGAGCGCTCTGGTTTTTGATACACCCGCAAACGAATCCGCCTCAAAAGAGCTAATTCGTTTAGTTAAAGATAGCCTTAAAGCAAAAATTATTGGGGTAATAATTAATCATTTCCATGATGATTGTTTAGGTGGATTAAAGGTTTTCCATGCTTTAAATATTCCCTCTTACGCAAATCAAAGAACCATTGATCTAGCAAAATCAAGTGGTTTTGAAGTGCCGCAAAATGGTTTTGATAAAACGCTAAATTTAAAAGTAGGAAATGTAAAAGTGAAAAATTACTATTTTGGTCCTGCTCATACTTCAGATAATATCGTGAGCTATATCCCAGCAGAAAAAATACTTTTTGGAGGCTGTATGGTAAAAGCAATCGGTGCAAATAAGGGTAATTTAGCCGATGCCAGTACTTCTCAATGGGCAAACACAATTAAAAAAGTTAAAGCTTTAAAACCAGACGTTGTAATTCCTGGGCATGGTAAATTTGGAGGAAAAGAACTTTTAGACTATACCCAAAAGCTATTTACCATAGCAGATTAAAATTAAAATGCTTAAATTTCTCTAATCACAATCTATCTGCTATTTTTGCAGCAAATAAATATCATGGCAGAAATTACCATCAGTAATCAAAACTGGGACAGATTAAAGATAAAGCTCCAACGTAAATACAATCATTTATCCGATGATGATTTGGCATTTGAGGCTGGCCAAGAAGAAAAACTCATCACTCACCTACAAGAACGTTTAAATAGAAAACGGGAATATGTTGTTTTTACCCTTAAAAAAGGTCTTTTAAACATCGAAAATAATAGACTTTAATTTTATTTGGGCGTTTTAACGGGCTATACACTATAGTTTTTGTCCGCCAGCTGGCGGACAAAAAGCTGCCGTTTCTATCCCTAACGCAAGAAAACTCCGTCAAATCAAAGAAAGGAGAAATTACATTAGTGGGTTTTCACATTACATAACTATTTCAAGAGAGTGATATGCGCTGGCGGGGATTGGAGGTGGTTAGCCCATATTTATAAACCTTCAAACAATCCTCTCTTCTTCATAACATTGTCAATAGATTCTCTAAACACCTTAAACCATTTCTTTAATTTTATTTTTGTGCAACAAATCAAATAAAATTGGACAGAACTATTACCATTGGTACCAGAGGGAGCGATTTAGCATTGTGGCAAGCAAATTTTGTAAAGGCAGAATTGGCGAAAATAAATGTAAACACCGAGCTAAAAATCATCAAAACCCAAGGAGATAACATTTTAAATCTTCGTTTAGATAAACTAGAAGGCAAAGGCTTTTTTACCAAAGAACTAGAAGAGCAACTATTAGATGGCAGTATAGATTTGGCTGTACATTCTCATAAAGATTTACCTACAAAAAATTCCGAAGGTTTAATTATCGCCGCTGTTTCTGAACGTGAAGACCCTTCAGAAATCATTATAATTTTAAAAGATTGTGTGGATGCTACTAAAAAACTTTCTGTAAAACATAACGGTACTGTCGGTACCTCGTCTAACAGAAGGCAATCACAATTACATGCCGTTCGTCCTGATTTAGAGTTCGAAAATTTGCGTGGAAACGTTCCAACCCGTATTCAAAAACTTCGAGATGAAAAATATGATGCCATTATCATGGCTAAAGCTGGGGTTTCTAGGTTAAATATAGATTTATCAGAATTCTATATCGAAGAAATTGAGCCAACGGCAGAAATGGTTCCATCGCCGGCACAAGGGGTTTTGGCAATTCAAATCCGTGAGAATGATAAAGAGTTATTTGAAATTCTTCAGTATATAAACAACAAAGAAGTTGCAGAGCAAATTGGTGTAGAACGTAAAGTTTTAAACCTTTTTGATGGCGGTTGCCACATGCCTTTAGGTTGTTACTGCGAGAAAGATGAAGAAGGTATTTTCCATACATGGACTACAAAATCTTTAGATCAAGACGAGTTTCCGGATAGATTATATTACACTTCAAATACTACAGATGGTTTAGCAGAAAAAATCCTTGCTAAATTTGATATTGCAAATAGAAAATTTCCAAAATCTGTTTTTATCTCTAGAGAACTTAGTGAGCATAGTTATTTCCGTAAATCTTTAGAAAAACATCATATACAAGTAGAAGACCGTTCTTTAATTAGAACAGTTCCAACTATCCATAAATTAGATTCATACATTTTAAAACAAATCGATTGGATTTTCTTTAGTAGTAAAAACGGGATCGAGTACTTTTTTGGGCTACAACCAAATTTACCAAAAGACGTAAAATTTGGCGTGGTTGGCAGAGGATCAGAAGATTTTTTAAAGACTTTAGGAAAATCCGTTTCTTTTGTAGGTGAAAGTAGCGACACGGCAGATGTTGCAAAAGAATTTGCAGAAATAGCTAACGGACAAACTATTCTTTTCCCAGTAGCTAAAGATTCTTTAAGAAGTATCCAAAAAGAATTATCAGAGGATACAAAAATCATCGAATTGGTGATTTATGAAACCATTTTAGAAGAAAATGTATCTCAAAGTTTTTCTGATGTGTTGGTTTTTACAAGTCCATCAAACGTTGAGGCCTATTTTGAAGAAAATCTTTTAGAACCTGGTCAACAAGTAGTTTCAATTGGGAAATCTACTGGCCAAAAGTTTGATGAAATGGACGTTAAATATATTTTACCCGCTTCGCCAGATGAAATAGGCTTAGCGGAAGTGTTATTTGGGATAGACGTTTTGTAGAATTAGGACATAAGCGGTAAAATTTAAAGGAATGTCATCCTGAGCGAAGTCGAAGGACGGCATGACTGGATTAAACGGCAAAAATTTGATTTTGCGAAAATAGAATTATTTGAATAAAGGATACTTCAGCTCCGCTAAGCATGACAAACGAAATTATTAAAAAGCCAGAAGAATTAGACTTTACCAATATAATCGTAAAACATAATTCTAAAATTTCTCGCATTGGTTCGTGTCCACACGAACCAAAATATTTAAAACTGTGTTTTTTGAGCACAAAAACATAAGTTGAAACGCAGTATTATTTTAATTATCAAATAACAAATGTTACAAAGACCAAGAAGAAATAGAAAATCGCAAGTAATAAGGGATATGGTGCAAGAAACCCATCTTCACGCTTCTGATTTTATTTTTCCATTGTTCATTATCGATGGAAATAATAGGAAAACCGAAGTGGCTTCAATGCCTGGTATTTTTAGATATTCTATTGATAATTTATTACGTGAGGTAGAAAGTTGCTTAAAGTTGGGATTAAAATCTTTCGACTTATTTCCCAATTTAGAAGAAAGTTTAAAAGATAAAACGGCTTCAGAAAGTGTAAACGAAAATGGTTTATACCTAAGGGCAATTAGAGAAGTAAAAGCCAATTTTCCAGAAGCTTGCATTGTAACTGATGTTGCAATGGATCCTTACAGTTCTGATGGACATGACGGTTTGGTAGAAAATGGAGAAATTGTTAACGACAAAACGTTAAAAATTTTAGCCAATATGTCTGTTGCCCAGGCAAAAGCAGGTGCAGATATTATTGCTCCTTCAGATATGATGGATGGCAGAGTGCGTTGCATTCGTGAAGCCTTGGATGAAAACGGTTTTACAAATGTTTCTATTATGTCTTACACGGCTAAATATGCCAGTGCTTTTTATGGGCCTTTTAGGGATGCTTTAAATTCAGCACCAAAATTTGGTGATAAAAAAAGTTACCAAATGAACCCTGCAAATCAGAAAGAAGCTTTGATTGAAGCTGCTTTAGATGTGCAAGAAGGAGCAGATTTTTTGATGGTGAAACCTGCCACAACCTATTTAGATATCATTAAATTATTTAAAGACAATTTTGATTTGCCAATTGCAGCCTATAACGTAAGCGGCGAATATGCCATGGTTAAAGCCGCAATTGAAAGAGGTTGGTTAGATCAAAGAGCAATTGCAGAGAAATTAATGTGCATAAAAAGAGCGGGTGCAGATGTAATCTTGACCTATCACGCTAAAGAAGTGCTAGAAAATAAATGGATATAAATTGCTTTCGGTATTAACCAAAGTGTAATCTTAAAGACATGTTCGATTCTATAAAAAACATATTCAATTCTAAAGAAGAAAATCAATTGCTTTACGGCGATAAACCGGATATAGTGAGAGACAAATCTACTGAGCTTTACGAAAAAGCCAAGAAATATTTCCCTGGCGGAGTAAATTCCCCGGTAAGGGCGTTTAAATCTGTTTATGGCACTCCGCTATTTATAGAAAAAGGAGATGGTTGCCGTTTATGGGATGCCGATGGAAATGAATTTATAGATTTCTGTTGTTCTTGGGGGCCGCTTATTTTAGGGCACAATCACCCCAAAATTAGAGAGAAGGTAATTGAAGTGATGCAAAACGGAATGACGTTTGGAGCACCTACAGCCTTAGAAAGTGAACTTGCAGAACTCATCGTAAAAAATAACAGATACATAGAGAAAATACGGTTTACAAGTTCAGGTACTGAGGCTGTCATGTCAGCAATACGTTTGGCTCGTGGGGCAACAAAAAGAGATAAAATCATCAAATTTGAAGGTTGTTATCATGGCCATACCGATGCTCTTTTGGTAAAAGCGGGTTCTGGATTAGTAACTTTTGGTGAAACTTCTTCGGCAGGTATTCCAAAAGCTTACGCCGATGAAACCATCGTAATTTCATTGAATGATAAAGCGGCCGTGAAAGCGGCCTTTGATCAGTTTAAAGACCAAGTTGCATGTGTTATTATTGAGCCTGTTCCGGCAAACAACGGATTGCTTTTACAGGATAAAGATTTCTTACAATATTTAAGAGAAATTTGTGATGAAAACAAAGCTTTATTAATTTTTGATGAAGTAATTTCTGGCTTTAGAGTAGGTTTTGATGGGGCAGCCGGTTATTATGATATCAAACCAGATATTATTACTTATGGGAAAATTATTGGTGGTGGTTTACCGGTTGGTGCTTATGGTGCCTCAGCAAGTATTATGTCAAATATTTCTCCAGAAGGCAGTGTTTACCAAGCAGGAACTTTATCAGGAAACCCAGTTGCCATGGCTGGTGGAATTGCACAATTGACTGAATTGGCAAAATCTGGTTTTTATAAAGAATTAAATACAAAAACAGAGGACTTTACAAATGCTATTCAGCGATATGCCAGTTCTAAAAGCTATAAATTTAAAGTGTTCCAAATTGGTTCTATTTTTTGGTTTGCTTTTACAGATTTAGAAAAAGTGCAAACATCAGAAGCGATTGATCCTGCAAGTATGGAAAAATTCAAAATGATGCACCGTGAATTATTAAATAGGGGGATATATTTAGGTCCATCTGGCTATGAAGTCGGGTTTGTTTCTGCCGCACATTCAAAGCTAGATTTAGAGAAAGCAAAAAGAGCTATATTTGAATGCTTAGATATTGTTTTTAGAAATAAATAAAATGTCATTTAAACCCATCACCATATTTTACGCATTAGTATGCTATGTATTTGCCCAACTTTTTTGGTGGGC
>JACMNZ010000227.1 GCA_014378285.1 Pseudopedobacter sp. | reverse complement strand
TTATACCATGGCTTACGCCGATGTTGCTGGTTTTAGAGCAAGCACTTGTACCCCGTTTTTTTGGTACGATTTAGAAAAAGAAGAGGCGTTTGATTTATTGATACATCCCACAACCGTGATGGATCAAACGTTGAGAAAATACATGAATCTTACACCTTCAGAAGCGTTAGCCGAAATTGAAATATTGATACAAAATGTCCAAAATGTTAACGGGACATTTATCAGTTTATGGCATAATGAATCCATTAATGATTTTGGTGTTTGGAAGGGCTGGAAAGAGGTTTATGAGGAATTGTTGGGAATGGGAAATAATAAACATCTCTCATAAAGAATAGTTAAAAAACTTTACCAAAATAATTCTTTACTAACCAATCACGGGCAATCCCATTTTTTCTAATTTCCTCTCTAACACTCTCAACTCTGCCAAAAACTCATTTTTTAAACAAGAAGCTTTTATAAAAACAGTATCAGCAATGCTTTTATAATATTGAATCCCATTATTTAATTGCTGATGAAAATTTTTAATTGACTTTTCTTTTTTAGCGGTTAAATCTAAAATATTAGTGTTGATGTCGTTTTTTAAATAATCGATATAAAGCTTTAATTCATTTATAAAAATATGCGGACGTTTTACGTTTTTCAATAAATCCATTTTGCCATAAATATGTCCAAGCATTTGTTCTAAAGAATAAATTTCATTAAAAAACGCCAAATTTGGCCCAGGGCAAATAGCAACGGCCTTGCTTTCTTTTGTTCTAAAAATGTCGTATTTCTGATAAGCAGAACTAACTAAGCCTTCACACAGGCATATTTTAGAAGTAATTTCATCATATTTCTGTTGATATACTTTTCCTTCCAATTGCTGATTTTGCAACTCTTTTATCTTTAAACCCTGATATTTTTTAGAAGCGGTACAAATTGGCTGTTGGGTAAACTCGGTATTAGAAACTAAATATTTTTTGGTACAAGGACTGCCGGGTTTGCCTTCTGCAATTCTTTGTAAACGCTGTTTTTCTGAACCGCTTTTTCTAAAATTATTAAAAGGAATGCCCAAAGGAGATGCAGAACTCACATAAAAATCATCAGCGGAAGCGTTAGATAAATCTTTTAACGTTTCTTCATCAACCGCAGTAGCCTCGGGCACTAATAAAAACGGACTTCCCCAGCCCGTTGCGTCTAACTGATAAAATGTTCTTAAAAAGATATCTTCCTCAAAAGTTCCAATTCCACCTTGTAGTTTTACTTTTTGTTTAGGAGCTAGCTTAATGAATATCTTTTTCTCTGCCAAAGCTTTTTTGTACATCACAAAAAGCTCTACTATCATTTCTTCTCTTTTTTGTTTAAACTCTTCTAAAATGGGCCCTAGCAAATATCCTTCTGTTGCAAAAGCATGTCCGCCGCAGTTTAAACCAGACTCTATCCTAAATTCTGAAACCCAAATTCCTTTTTTTGCCAAAAATTTAGCCTGTATCAATGCGGATCTAAAATCACTTACCTTGAGGATCAATTTCTTTTTAAAAACCAAGTTTTCATCCGGAAAGAAATGATTAAAAGTTTCTAGATAACTATACAAACGAGGATTCATCCCGGCAGATAAAACTAAAGAAGAGCTCAAATTAGAATTCGCAAACCCACGTAATGCGGCCAATGCGTCGCTAAAAATCTCTTCTTTTAATTCGCCATTTTCACCCACGTTCATTTTATCCACCTTAGACATAATGTTTACGTCTATTTTGCCTTTAACCATTTGCTTTTTAATCTCGCTAATAAAAAGACTCTTAATGGCTATATTTTTTTCAGCAAGCATCAACAAATATTTGCGTTTTAAAGAACTGGTTTCTGGCAACAAATCAAAATAACGCGTGAGCTCAGTTCCGTTTTCAAAAGATTGCTTTTTAATTATCTCAAATTTTTGGTCAATCAAATCTTGCAACAAGTTTAGGTAAGCTGTTATCCTTTTTGCTCTAGCATCGTCTTCTTTATTAGAAATTTCCTCATAAAAACAATTGTTTTTTTCGCTGTGATACTTTCTAACTCGCTCTATGGCAATATCATCTACAATGGAAACGACAGAAGAAATGCCAAAAGGGGCAACATTTAAAGGGGTATCGATAGAATATCCTAAACCTAAAACGGGAATGTGAAAAGTGTGGCTCATATTTTAATAAATAAAACCCAAAAAACGGATAATTATCTTTTAGAAAACATGATTAATATCAGTTAAGAAATTGGTTTACATCAAATCATTAATATTTTCATAGTTTTATAGAAAATGGAAAAACAAGCCTTATTAAAAGCAATTGTTGACAATGCGATAGACGGCATTATTACCATAGACGACAGAGGATTAATAGAATCTATCAATCCATCAGGATGCAAGCTTTTTGGTTATGAATTGGAAGAAGTAAAGGGAAAAAACATTTCTATGTTAATGCCAGAACCTTATAAGTCTCAACATAATGAATATTTAAATCGTTACCAAGCCACTAATGAGCCACATATTATTGGAATAGGAAGAGAGGTAACAGGACAAAAGAAAGAAGGCAACATTTTCCCTTTTAGATTGGCTGTAAGCGAGGTGCAATATGAAGGAAGAATAATTTATGCAGGCTTTATCCACGATCTTACCCGACAAAAATCTGCTGAAGAGCAACTTTTGTTATATACAAATAAGCTTGAAATTTTAGTAGAAGACCGCACCCTAGAATTACAGTCTTTAATTAAGCAAATGCATCAAGCAAAAGAGGAGGTTAGCCAGTCGTTAGAAAAAGAAAGGGAGCTTAATCAATTAAAAAGCAGGTTTGTTTCTATGGCCTCACATGAGTTTAGAACGCCTTTAAGCTCTATTCAGCTTTCTGCATCTTTAATTGACAAATATTCTCAGGATTATAACAATATAAATATCAAAAAGCATGTTAGTAAAATAAAAACAGGAATTGGCAATTTGAC
>JACMNZ010000001.1 GCA_014378285.1 Pseudopedobacter sp. | reverse complement strand
AGTTTTTAAAAATTTCTGAAAGTGCCATTAGCAATCCTGAAACGATTAAGATGTTAAAAAAAGTTGGCTTTAACGGATTTCTAATTGGTGAAAACTTTATGAAAACGGATAATCCCGGTAAGGCAATGAGGGATTTTGTGAGAGAAATCTAACTTAATAATTCTTTAAGTTTTATAGGGTCTTGACGGCTATCCCAGATAGAAATAATTAACAATTCTTTTTCGTTAAATTTAAAAATCAAAAAGTAATCTCTAACAATTTAATTCTTATTATTTCAATATTTGTGGATTTACTATATTAGGGTGGGTTTGCAGCAATTTAATTGAGTAATTAAATTGTTGATTTAAAATTTTACTGTAAGCTTTTGATTTAGTTCTTATGAACCAGAGATATAAAATTTCTTTTATATCTTTTTGAGCTTGATTAGACCAAATTATTTTCTAGCCATTCATCAATTTCTTTATTTGCTTCAATTTCAGATAAAAAATTTCCATTTTTTATCTGCATTAATAAATTATTAATTCTTTCTTTCTGAGAATCAGAAAATTCAAAAACAACATTATTATTAACTTCAATTCCCAAAAGTCTATTAGCTTCTTCTAATAGTTCAAGATTTTCAGTCTTATTTATTTTATCTTTCAATTGCTTCCTTAGAACAACACATGTCATAATTATTGGAATTTTAAACAACATAAAAATTTCTAAATGTAAAATCAATGATTCGACTAATCAACTATCTCATTTTAAATACAATTCCTAAAGCTAAATTTTGGGTATATTGAATTTTATTGCTGAAATCATTATCATAAAGACCTGTTGCGCCAACAGTAACATTTATTAATCTATTTACTTTTGCGGTTACGGTTACGTCTAATCTTTGGTCTATTCCTGTTAATTTTTCATAGGCGGCAAACAATAAATACCTAGATTTTAGATTTAAATTGGGCATTATATCCTTATCAAAATTAGCTACAATCTGAAAAGCTAGTTCGTTTCTAAATGTTTTTCCTATCGGTACACCAAAGTTTTTAGGATTATTTCTATATAATGTTGTGTCCAATAAAAATGTTTGTCGAGCTGTTCCGGTACCTAAACGAACGCTGAAATAATTTACGGGTTTATATTCAAAACCTAAAGATTCTGTCAAATAGCCCGGGGCCATAAACTTAGAAATCAAAGTTCTGACTTCGTTTCCCTGTGCATCTTTAGAATAGGTGTATCCCAAATCAAATTGCGACTCAAAACTTACTGAACCAAAAAAGCTCCAATTTTTTGAAAGTTTTACTGCAGCTTTATTATCAAAAAACATCCTATCATTAGTTTTTCTTTCTAGTTGACCTTCGTTTTTTAATTTCCCATATTGTAAAAGAACTTCAGAGGTATAGTTGATGTCATTCTTGTTATACTCTGCTTTATAATTTAAAACGGAACCTAAAGCAACGGAGTTAACACCTCCCGAACTCCAATTATCACTAAACGCAGCCTGATTGAGATTTATACCAAAGCTGAGGTTGGTTTTCCAATAATTAACCTTAGAGTTTAGATTACTTACGGGGAGATTTCTGGTGTATATAAAAAAAATAGTAGGGCGAGTTGGAAACGGATTTTTTTTAGGTTGAATGGTTTTTACGGCAATACTATCCACTCTGTAGGTTTGTGCTTTTACAGATGAGCAACAAAAAATAACGATAATTATGAAAAGAAACCCAACACTTATTTTTTTCCCCATAGCGCAAAGAAAACCATTTCATTAAGATTTAAGAAATCTAATCACCTTTATCACGGTTTTTTAATTGTTTGTCTGATCCAAAAATTCATATAAAACTCTTAAATATTAAACTCTAATGTAATAGAACGATGGCTTTAAAATTATAGTTGTTAAAGGCTTGATTATTTTAAATCTAAAAATTACATATCAAACAATATTTATAAAAGATAAATTTTGTCCAAATAATATTGAATTACGTAATTTGCACCATGGCAAATGTGAAGGCAGCAATTCCTAAAGGAACAAGAGATTTTGGACCTGTGGTGATGATTAGACGCAACTATATTTTTGATACGATTAAAAAAGTATTTAGAAAATTTGGCTATCAAGAAATACAGACTCCAACTATGGAGAATTTGGAAACACTTACCGGAAAATATGGAGATGAAGGTGACCAACTTATTTTTAAAATTATCAATAGTGGGGATTATTTTTCTAAGGCAGAAGGGTTAAAAGAAAACATAACTTCTAAAAGTTTGCTTCCGCTGATTTCTGAAAAAGCACTACGTTATGATTTAACCGTTCCGTTTGCCCGTTATGTGGTAATGCACCAAAACGAAATCACTGCTCCTTTTAAGCGTTTTCAAATTCAACCTGTTTGGCGGGCAGATAGACCACAGAAAGGAAGATACCGTGAATTTTATCAGTGCGATGCGGATGTTGTGGGTTCTGATTCCTTATTAAATGAAGCAGAATTTATCTGTATTTATGATGAAGCATTATCGGCTTTAGGACTACAAGATTTTACTATAAAAATCAATAATAGAAAAATACTATCCGGTATTGCAGAATTAATAGGCAAACCCGATATGATTGTTGATATGACTGTAGCCATTGATAAATTAGATAAAATTGGTTTAGACGGAGTTGAAAAAGAACTTTTAGAAAAAGGTTTTGAGGAAAAAGATATAGCGATTTTAAAACCAGTAATTTTATTATCGGGAGATAACCAAGAGAAATTAGATTCTTTAAAAATAGTTTTAAAAGATTCCCAAATTGGTTTAACTGGTATCACAGAAATCGAAAAAATATTCTCCTATCTTTCTAATTTTAGTTTACAAAAAGCAAAGGTTGAACTTGATTTGACCTTGGCTCGTGGCTTAAATTATTATACAGGATGTATTTTTGAAGTTAAAACTAATGAAGCTGCTATGGGATCCATTGGTGGTGGTGGCAGGTATGATGATTTAACTGGCATGTTTGGCAAGGAAGGATTAACAGGTGTAGGAATATCTTTTGGTGCGGATAGAATCTATGATGTTTTAGAAGAATTAAATTTATTCCCTTCTACTCAAACAGAAAGCACAAAAGTTTTAATTTGTGTTTTTGGTGAAGACGAGGAGGATTTTGCTATCCCAATTTTAAACCAGTTGCGCTTAGCTGAAATTAATGCAGAACTTTTTCCGTTTGGGGCCAAGATGAAGAAACAAATGCAATACGCAAATGAAAAATCAATCCCTTATGTGGTAATTATCGGGGATGATGAAATGCAAAGTGGCTTATTAAGCTTAAAAAATATGGAAATTGGAGAGCAGATTAAGATAAGCGTTCAGGATTTGATCTTAAAACTAAAAGATTGAATTAATTGAATTTTAAAAAATAGTTAAAACCAGTAAATATTATTCAAATATTCAATTGTAAGTTTTTTTCGTGTTAAGGATTTAAGAGGCTTCTCCGCCAAAGGTCTGACATATTTTGATTTATCAATTTCCTTTTCAGGTGTTTTATTCTGTTTTTTTAATAATCCAGTAAGTTGTAAAAATCAAGATTTGATGTTTGTCTTTCTTATCCCAAAAAGCAAAAATTCGATAATGTGTTTTCTAAAAAAGAGATCTGAAATTCTCAAATTTTTACTTTTACTTTTTTGAATAGTTCATTATCCGTTTTATTTTTGCTTTAACTATATTAAAAACACATTATCCAGCTTTTTTATATCACGTTCTAACAAAAACGCTCTAGCTTCGGATAAAAATAATACTTTAAATTTTTTCATTTATTGCAAAGCTTGTTTTCATAAAAAGATACAAATTATGAATTAATTTTAGTGCCTATATAATGCAATTGATTATTAATTTGTTAATTAAACTTTAATAACAATTCCTTTCTTATACATTGCCCAAAGTATCAAAAACCAAATAAACACAAAGGATATTGCCCAAGCTAAAGAAGCATTATCAGGAGAAAAATTTGGGGTATAAAATTGTAGGTATAAATAGCTTTTCCAATTAACTTCTTCTCCGTTCAAAGTGGTTTTTAAAATATTCATAGACCTTGCAATAATTCCAGAAGCAAAATAGACCGTAATTGCATTTACGCCATATATTACAAACGGTTTTGTGAATTTTGTAAAACCTTTTACATCAATTAACCAATAACATAAAGCTAAACCCATACTAGCCAAACCGCCCGCATATAGAACATAAGAACTGGTCCATAAAGATTTATTTATCGGAAAAAACAAGTCCCACATTAATCCAAACAAGAAAGCGATAAAGCCATAAACAAATAACCAAATCACTTTATTCTCTTCTGTTCTCTGTTTAGATTTTAAAATTACGCCCATCAAAACGCCAAAAAGCCCGGAAGCAATAGATGGTAAAGTGCTTAAAACACCTTCGGGATCCCAAGTTTTACTATTGATCCATAAATGATTTTCGGTTAATAAAAAACGGTCTAACCAAGCACCTAAATTAGTTTCTTTACCAAGGTTGGCATTTCCAAAACCCGGTACAGGAATTAAAACCATCATGAGCCAATAAGCAATTAATATACTGATGAATATCTTAAAAAGGATACCCGGGTTTATTTTTAAGAACAGCAATGCACAAATAAAATAAACTACAGCAATGCGTTGTAGTACCCCAGGAATACGAAAATTAGCAAAATCAAAATAGGGCTGCAAAGACATCAATAATCCTAAGCCTAATAATAGTAATGCCCGTTTTGAAATGGTGAAAATGAGCGCATTGTGATTTTTTAAATCTGCTAATTTATTGTCTAAAGCGTAAACAACTGAAACACCTACAATAAACAAAAAGAAAGGAAAAATTAAATCGGTTGGCGTACAACCGTTCCAGTCAGAGTGTTCTAATGGAGCATAAATATGACTCCAATCGCCAGGATTATTAACCAAAATCATGGCGGCAACGGTCAATCCCCTAAAAAAATCTAAAGATAAAAGCCTTCTATTTGCGGTTGATGTTTGATTCATCATTTAAACTGTGGGATTAAATATAAAGCAATCTAATCATTCCTATAATGTTTATCTCAAAAAATTAATTGCTTTTGTATCTTGTTCTAAATTTTTAAATCATGAATAGTTGGATAGCAAAACTGAGTAAAATTGCTGAACAAGAAAGTAGGTTAATTATTGGTTTAATGTCTGGAACTTCTTTAGATGGTTTAGATATTGCGCTTTGTAAAATTGAAGGCTGTGGTTTAAATACAAAAACAAGAGTTTTAGATTTTGAAACCGTTTCTTATTCTGAGGAGTTTAAAAATCAACTTAAAAAAATCGCTTTTCTTAAAACTGTTGACTTAGAATTGCTTTGCTTACTGAATAAAAAGATAGGGAATATGCATGGCGAAATGATTAACTCTTTCTTAAAAAACAGAAATATAATTACAGAAAATATAGATTTAATTGCCAGTCATGGACAAACAATATATCATTCGTCAGCAAATTCTAGAAAAAATGATGGATTTGGAAATACCACTTTACAGATTGGAGATGCAGATCAATTGGCGGTAAAAACAGGTATCATTACCATTAATGATTTTCGCCAAAAAAATATTGCCCAAGGCTTAGAAGGTGCCCCATTAGCT
>JACMNZ010000029.1 GCA_014378285.1 Pseudopedobacter sp. | reverse complement strand
TAGCACATTTTTAACCAAGCAAAAATATAAAACCAGTAAAGGAAAAACTGTTTATGGCGGAGGCGGAATTATGCCAGATATTTTTGTGCCTTTAGACACTACCGATATCACTCCATTTTATCAGAAAATAAATGAGAAAGGCTTAATCACTCAATATGTTTATATTATTTTGGCTTATGGAAAGATAGTATGCCTTTGAATATAGTTTAAACTATTTTAAAAAAATATCTCCCGCAGATTCCGCTGAAAAACGCAGATTTATAATAGTCGCTTTGCAAGCTTAATGGTTTAAATGATGTTGATAGGTTTCAGCCTTCAAGCCTATTTCCTCAACCCTACCAAAGCCTTCTCCACAAAATCATCGTCTTGGTTTAAAACCCTATAAAATCCTTCTTCATCAAAGTAAAATCTAGCTAATAATGCTTTCATTTGGGTATTGATGAGTGATTTAGATGTTTGTGAGTTCTTTGCAATAAAAGCTACTTTGTTGGCGATACAAAACTTTAAGAAATTTTGATATTCTTTATCGCTAATGTTAAATTTAGAAGAGAAGTTATCTGCACTATCAAATTGTTTTGGATCAATTTTATTCACTAAAACATTATAAACATATTGAGTAATTAAACCTTTCTCATTTATCTTCTTATAAAATGGAGTAACATCGGTAGTGTCTAATGGCACAAAAATATCTGGCATAATTCCACCTCCACCATAAACGGTTCTTCCTTTGCTGGTCTTAAATTTTTGCTTTGTTAAAAAGGTGCTATCCGTTAATGCGCTATCTAAAGAAGTATAATCTCCATGTTCAAATCTTTTATTTATCTCTTCTTTATAAACGTCTTTTCCCTTTGTGTAAGATTTTTGGATAGATCTACCTGAAGGTGTATAATATCTTGCAATGGTTAAATTCATGGCAGAACCATCATCAAAGCCAAATTGTTCTTGCACTAATCCTTTTCCAAACGACCTACGACCGATAACTATTGCCCTATCCAAATCTTGTAAAGCACCGGTTAAAATCTCACTGGCAGATGCTGTTCCCTCATCAATTAAAACAACCATTTTACCTTTTTCAAACAAACCGTCTTTAGTCGCATTGTAGTCAGTACGTGGTTCGTGAAGTCCTTTGGTGTAAACAATTAGCTTTCCGTCTGGTAAAAATTGGTCTGCCAATGCAGTTGCTGCATTTAAATATCCACCACCGTTGCCTCTCAAATCTAAGATTAAGCTCTTCATTCCGCTTTTCATCAATTTGGATAACGCCATAGCAAAATCTTCTTCGGTATTTGCACCAAACCTGCTAATTTTTATAAAACCAATTTCTTTATTTATCAGAAATGCAACATCAATACTGCTTATTATAATTTTATCTCTTGTGATATCAAAAAGTAAAGGTTTTAAACTTCCTTTTCTTTTAACGGTAACTTTAACAACACTACCACTTTTACCTCTTAATTTGCTGATGATATTTTCGCTCAATAAATTTTTATCATCTAATTTTTCATCGTTAACGGCAGTGATTTTATCTCCTCTCATTAATCCTGCCTTAAATGATGGTCCGTTTTTCCTAACATGAGTGATAAAAAGGGTATCGTTCAGGATGTAATATTCAATTCCAATGCCATCAAAATTTCCTTCCAAACTTTCGTTTTGAGTTTTAGCCTGTATTGGAGGTAAATAAACAGTGTGTGGATCTAAACTGCTTAAGATTTCATTTATAGCTAAATCTTGAAGAGAATCTGTGTTTACAGAATCTACATAGTTGTTTTTTATAACTTTTAGTATACGGTCTAATTTTTCTTTTGGTTGAAACGAGATGGAGGGAAAGATTTTTAATTCTCCGTTATTTTTCTTTTGTTGATAAGTTGCCCCTAAAATCATCCCAAACAAAATGGTGGCGACAATAATTAAAGCTGTTTGAAAGTTGTTTTTAGAAGAACCAGACATTTAATTACAAAATAACTAATTAAATAAGTGTTAATGAGATATTTTTAAAAATAGTTGAGGTTAATTATGATGATTTATTTCATTTTAGCTTAGTATTTTACCAATTTTACATATGTTGCTAACCTTTGGAGTTTAAATCAGAAATATTTATCGATTTCTAAAATTAACTTTCCATTTATCGTATAAAACAAAATATAATCAAATGTCTAAACAAACAACAGAACAAGATTCAGAATACGATGATTTAGAGAAAAAAACTGTTGTTGAGATTCTAGTAAATATCAACAAAGAAGATCAATCTGTAGCAAAATCTGTAGCGAAAATAATTCCTAAAGTAGAAACTTTAGTTAATGCCATTGTCGAAAAAATGGCTAGCGGCGGGCGTTTATTTTACATTGGCGCAGGCACAAGCGGAAGATTGGGTGTAGTTGATGCTTCTGAATGTCCGCCTACTTTTGGTGTCCCTTTTGATTTGGTTGTTGGGATTATTGCCGGTGGCGATGGAGCGATTAGAAAAGCCGTAGAATTTGCCGAAGATGATGACCAACAAGCGTGGAAAGATTTACATCAATATAATGTAACTCCTAATGATGTATTGATTGGTATTGCCGCTTCGGGAAGAACACCTTATGTAATTGGTGGATTAAAAAAAGCCAATGAATTAGGAATGATAACTGGTTGTGTTGTTTGCAATGCCGATAGTGAAATCGCTAAAAATTCTAGTTTTCCTGTAGAAGTAATTGTTGGGCCAGAGTATGTTACTGGCTCTACTAGGATGAAAGCAGGTACCGCCCAGAAACTGGTTCTAAATATGATTAGCACTTCGGTAATGATAAAATTAGGTAAAGTGAAAGGGAATAAAATGGTTGATATGCAATTAACCAATCATAAATTAGTTAATAGAGGTACCCAAATGGTAATGGAAGAAACAGGTTTAACACACGAAAAAGCCGCAGAATTACTACAGAAACACGGCAGCGTAAGGAAAGCTGTTGAAGATTTTTTAGCTTCATTACAATAAAAATATGCATGAAATAGAACCTTATTATAAATGGAGAGACGATTATATTGCCGCAGAAGATGATAAGTCGCCGTTTTATGATACTCAATACAATGAGTTTAGTTTCGATAAAAAAATATACAATTACTTAATCCACCCTCAATGGGATTATTTTGGATCTGATACACTTTACATTAAAGTCCTCTTTGTTGATTACGACCTTTCTTATGCCATTATCGAATTAATTGGAGAATGGAACGACGCTATAGATAACGATATTATGCTTTTAAAGCGAGAGATTATTGAGTCGATTATTGGAGAAGGGATAGATAAATTTATCTTAATCGGAGAAAATGTATTAAATTTTCATTCCTCAGATGATTGTTATTATGAAGAATGGTTTCAAGAAGTTGAAGACGGTTGGATTGCCGGAATCAACTTTCGGGAACATGTTATTGAAGAATTTAAATCCAATAACATAGATTATTACATCAATTTTGGAGGCGAGCTGGACGAGATGAATTGGAGACAATTAAAGCCTTTGCAACTATTCCAAAAAGTGGAAGGTTTGTTAATGAAAAGGTTGGGGTAAATAGTGAGCCACAAAATGAAAAAATTTCTCAGCTCTGGTAACGCTGCTCTTTCTGCTAAAAAAAAAATTGTCTGAATCATAATTTATAGGATTTTATGGTTTACAATATTTCTTAAAAAAATCAGATTAGTGAAATCTTCAATAGCTAACATTAGCTTTCATTTGTGAAATTAGTGGCAAAAAAATAGCCGCTCAACTCTGCGGTAAAATCATTTTCCTTTTGCTCTCTTTGAAAATACGCCGTAATCTCCTTTGTTAAAATCGACTAAATTTAAAATGAAATCATTTTATCAAACAGAATTTTCTATTTTTGTCAAAATCCTTTAAAATGAAATGTAACAGGGTAATATTTTTTTCAAACTTCTCTGCCATCTTCTTTTCTTTTCATTCAAAAAAATATTCTAAAAAATGAAGTATAAGAGAATCCTTTTAAAACTTAGTGGCGAGTCTTTAATGGGCGAGCAATCTTACGGTATTGATAATGCTAGAGTATTACAATATGCAGAAGAAATAAAAGCCATCCAAAAATTAGGGATAGAAGTTGCGGTTGTTGTAGGTGGGGGCAATATTTTTAGGGGATTAAGTGCCGAAAAATCAGGTATGGATAGGGCACAGGCAGATTATATGGGCATGCTAGCAACGGTAATTAACGCCATGGCTTTGCAAAATGCGCTAGAAACTGTTGGAGTTTACTCTAGGTTGCTATCTGCCATAAAAATGGAACAAATTTGCGAACCTTATGTAAGAAGAAGGGCAATGCGTCATTTAGAAAAAGGAAGGGTGGTAATTTTTGGTGCAGGTACAGGAAATCCGTATTTTACAACAGATTCTGCAGCGGCATTAAGAGCAATTGAAATAAAAGCAGACGTAGTTTTAAAGGGAACAAGGGTTGATGGCATTTATACTGCCGATCCAGAAAAAGACCCAACAGCTACAAAATTTGATACCTTAACATTTGAAGAGGTTTACAACAGGCAATTAAATGTAATGGACATGACGGCTTTTACATTATGTGATGAAAATAAATTACCCATTATTGTGTTTGATATGAACAAAGAAAACAACTTAATGAGGTTAATGCAAGGCGAAAAAATAGGAACTTTAGTAAAATAATATAAGCAATTTAAAACCATGAACGAGTTTATAAAGATGGAATTAGATGAAGCATTGTCCGGTATGGAAAAAGCTTTAGCGCACATAGATACAGAATTCACAAAAATTAGAGCTGGTAAAGCAAGCGTTGGAATGCTTGATGGGATTACAGCCGATTATTATGGAGCCGCAACAGCATTGGCACAAATTGCTAGTATCAACACACCAGATGCAAGAACCATTGTTGTACAGCCTTGGGAAAAAAACATGATTGGCCCAATTGAAAAGGCAATTATGGAAGCCAATATTGGTTTAAACCCTCAAAATGATGGACAGTTGATTCGTTTAAATGTACCACCATTAACTGAAGAACGTAGAAGAGATTTAGTAAAAAAAGTTAAAGAGGAAGCTGAAAAAGGGAAGATTACGGTTCGTAATATTAGAAAAGCAACCAATGAAAGCATCAAAAAATTAAAAAATGATGGTGCTTCTGAAGATGAGATCAAAATAGGTGAAGGTGAGGTTCAGAAAATAACTGATGCATATATTACCAAAGTAGATCAACTAACAGAAATAAAAGAAAAAGATGTAATGACAGTTTAAAAGTCAAGCAATAATCACAAATTAAGGGAATAGGTTAAAAACTTATTCCCTTTCTTATTTTTGCGAGATTTAAAAAATAGATGAAGATATTAAAAAGATATTTAAAAAATTATAAAAGGTTAATTGGTTTGGCTTTGCTATTTGCAACCATTAACCAATGTTTTTCATTGATTGATCCTCATATTACTGGGTTGATAGTGGATAACTTTATCGAGAAAAAAAATGCACTAACCAGTCAACAATTTACATTTGGAGTATTAAAATTAGTGGGTTTGGGGGTTGGGGCTGCAATGGTTTCTAGAATTGCCAAAAACTTTCAAGATTATTTTGCCAATATTATTACTCAAAAATTAGGCGCTAGAATGTATGCCGATGGTTTGGAACATTCCTTAAAATTACCTTATCAAACTTTTGAGGACCAACGTAGTGGAGAAACTTTGGGTATTCTACAAAAAGTAAGGCTCGATTCTGAAAAGTTTATAATCGCTTTCATTAATATACTATTTACCAGTTTAGTGGGGATGATTTTCGTAATCATCTATTCTTTAACTATTAGCTACAAAGTAACTTTGGTTTATTTTGCGGCTATACCACTGATATTTATCGTCAGTTGGACCTTATCAAAAAAAATAAAAGTAATTCAAAAGAAAATTGTTGGTGCAACTACTTCTTTAGCAGGTACTACTACCGAGTCTTTAAGAAATATTGAATTGGTAAAAAGCTTGGGATTGGCAAATCAAGAAATTAAAAGACTCAATAATACAACCTATAAAATATTGGATTTAGAGCTTCAAAAAGTTAAGTATGTACGTAGCATGAGTTTTTTACAAGGCACTACGGTAAATTTAGTTAGAAGCTCAATGGTGGTTATTTTATTATTGTTAATTTTTCAAAACGATATAACCGCTGGTCAGTATTTTACATTTTTATTTTATTCTTTTTTCTTATTTGGACCTTTGCAAGAGTTTGGAAACATCATATTAACCTATCGTGAAGCAGAAGCTTCCTTAAATAATTTCCAAACCATATTAAGTACTCCTATTGAAAAGAAACCTGAAAACCCAATCCCAACGGGAAACATTAAAGAACTATTTTTTGATGAAGTAAGCTTCAAACATTTAACCGCTACACGAAATGCCTTAAATAGCATCAGTTTTAAGGTTAAGCATGGAGAAACTATTGCTTTTGTCGGTCCGTCTGGCTCTGGCAAAACCACTTTGGTTAAATTGCTTGTTGGGCTTTATAATCCGGTTTTTGGAAAGATTAAATACAACAATGTTGATAGTTTAGCCATTAATTTAGATGAACTAAGAGAAAGAATTGGCTTTGTAACTCAAGACACTCAGCTTTTTTCAGGTACCATCAGAGAAAATTTATTGTTCGTTCGTCCGGGTGCAACTGATGAAGAATGTATGAAAGTGCTTAAAAGAGCTGCCTGTGATTCTTTATTATCGCGAGCTTCTCATGGTTTAGATACCGTAATTGGCGAAGGTGGGGTAAAAGTGTCTGGTGGAGAAAAACAGCGTTTATCTATTGCAAGGTCTTTGTTGCGCAAGCCTAATATTTTGGTTTTTGATGAGGCAACTTCTGCTTTGGATTCCATAACAGAAGAAGAAATTACGGAAACGATTAGAAATGTATCAGAACAGTCTGACAGGATTACGATATTAATTGCACACCGTTTATCTACTATTATGCATGCCGATACGATTTTTGTTTTAGAGAAAGGGAATATCATAGAGAAAGGGAAACACCAGCAGTTAATAGATGAAAAAGGTTTATATTATGCCATGTGGCGCCAGCAAATCGGTGAAAGATTTAATCAGGAAGTTATACAAACGGTATAAATAATTATTTTGGAATGAGTAAAATAACTTTAATAGGGCTGTTCTTTTTTCCTTTAGTGGTAAGCGTTTTAGCCGTAAAGGATATTTTCGAGAATAAGGAATTAAGCAACAAAGCCAAATTAATTTGGATAGTGATAGCCGTTATGATTCCTTTATTAGGGGCGATTGCTTATTTCTTTTTCGGGAAGAAAAAGCAAATGTGAAATAGTTATAAAAAGGAAGTTGCTAAGCCGATTGCTTAGAAAATAGAATTAGGTTGGTAAAATTTATTGAATATTCAGAAATGATCCTGCTTATCCTTCAAGCTATAAATCCTTTTTCAGACATTATATAATTTATCTTAAAACATTATTTGCTCTAAATTGTCATGATTATTAGCAAAGAATATCTTACTTTGTAATTATAAAAAATCCTAATTGTAAAAATGGAAGTACAGGCAGGGCCGCTATTATCAAAAATAAATTCTCCTACAGACTTAAAAAAGCTGAAAAATAAGGAGTTAAAGGAAGTTTGTAAGGAGCTAAGGCAGTATATTATTGATGTGGTTTCTGTTAATGGAGGTCATTTTGCGGCAAATTTAGGCGTTGTTGAATTAACAGTTGCACTTCATTATGTTTTAAAAACACCTTATGATCAGTTGGTTTGGGACGTAGGCCATCAAGCTTACGGTCATAAAATCTTAACAGGTAGGAGAAGTGTTTTTCACACAAACAGAGTTTATAAAGGCATTTCGGGTTTCCCAAAACGTAGTGAAAGTGAGTTTGATACCTTTGGTGTTGGGCATTCTTCCACTTCTATTTCTGCCGCTCTGGGAATGGCTGTTGCTTCTCAATATAAAGGCGAAACAGATAGGCAACATGTTGCCGTAATAGGTGATGGTTCTATGACTGCTGGGATGGCTTTTGAAGCATTAAACCATGCAGGGATAGAAAACTCTAACCTGTTAGTTATTCTTAATGATAACTGTATGTCAATTGACCCTAATGTGGGTGCGCTTAAAGATTATTTAACGGATATTACTACTAGCAAATCTTATAATCGTTTTAGAGATGATGTTTCTGCTGTTTTAAGCAAAATATCCGAGCTTGGCCCAGATGCGCACAAGGTTGTTAAGAAAATAGAAAAAAGTATAAAAGGAACCATCCTCAAAAAAAGCAATCTTTTTGAGTCATTAAAATTTAGATATTTTGGGCCTATTGATGGTCACGATGTTGATCATTTAGTTAAAGTTTTAGAAGATTTAAAACATATTCCTGGTCCAAAATTGTTGCATTGTATAACAGTTAAAGGAAAAGGTTTTGCACTGGCAGAAAAAGATCAAACTAAATGGCATGCGCCAGGTTTGTTTGATAAAATTACAGGTGAAATAAAAAAAACCGTTTCAGACAAACCTCAACCTCCAAAATACCAAGATGTTTTTGGACATACCATGGTAGAATTGGCGCAGCAAAACGATAAAATAATGGGTGTTACACCTGCTATGCCATCAGGTTGTTCATTAAATATTATGATGAAAGCCATGCCAAATAGGGCATTTGACGTAGGTATTGCCGAACAACATGCTGTTACTTTTTCCGCTGGATTGGCAACACAGGGATTAATACCTTATTGTAATATTTACTCTAGCTTTATGCAAAGAGCATTTGATCAAGTGGTTCATGATGTTGCTTTACAGAATTTACCAGTTGTTTTCTGTTTGGATAGGGCAGGTATGGCTGGCGCAGACGGAGCAACTCATCATGGTGCTTTTGATATTTCTTTTTTCAGGAGTATCCCAAATATGATTGTCTCCGCACCAATGAATGAAGAAGAGTTGCGTAATTTAATGTACACGGCTCAACTAAAAAATCATGGTGGACCTTTCTCAATTCGTTACCCAAGAGGAAATGGCGTTATGACGGATTGGCAAAGACCATTTAAAGAAATTGAAGTTGGTAAAGGCAGAAAGATTTGTGACGGGGAAGATATTGCCATTATTACTTTAGGAAGTATTGGTAATGAGGCCGTAAAAGCTTGTTTAGAGTTGAACCAAGAAGGATATCATCCTGCGCATTACGATATTAGGTTTGTAAAACCTTTAGATCAGAAAATGTTACATGAAGTGTTTACTAAGTTTGATAAGGTAATTACGATTGAAGATGGTTGCGTACAGGGCGGAATGGGCAGTGCCGTTTTAGAGTTTATGTGTGATCATGATTATCAATCAAAAATAGTTCGTTTAGGTATTCCTGATAGGGTTATTGAACATGGTGAGCAAAAAGAACTTTGGGCAGAATGTGGTTACGATAGCGATTCTATCATTAACGAAGTGAAGAAAATGGCTATGCCAAGAGTGACTGAGAGCTTGGTTGGTTAAGGGTTTGTCTTTTATATATTAATATTAAAGGTTTGTGTATTCATGAACTTTTTTGTTTTATATTATATTTTCCGTAAGAACACGACCTAAGGCAAAGATGAAATATAATTCTT
>JACMNZ010000028.1 GCA_014378285.1 Pseudopedobacter sp. | reverse complement strand
GATTAATGCAATGTTAAATAAGCGCCATTAATTCAGTCCTGTTTTGCCTTCTATAAAATCTATTAATGAGTGGATTATTTTAATGTGAATTTCTTGAATCCTATCCGAAAAACCATCATGTGAAACTCTAATCTCCACATCGCAAAGTGTTTTCATTACTCCACCATCTTTACCTGTTAGTCCGATAATTTTTATTCCTTTTTCTTTGGCAGACTTTATCGCATTTAAAATATTAGAGGAGTTGCCGCTTGTACTAATGGCAAATAAAATATCGTTTTTGTTTCCTAAAGCCTCAACAAATCGTGAGAAAATATGGTCAAAGCCGTAATCATTTGCCGCACAAGTAATATGCGATGCATCTGAAATTGCAATAGCTGGTAAAGCTTTTCTATCGTTTCGATATCTTCCAGATAATTCCTCGGCAAAGTGCATTGCATCACACATAGAACCTCCGTTACCACAGGATATAATCTTATTTCCGCTTAAAATGGCATCGACAATTAAAAGCCCAGCTTTTTCTATGTTCTTAAAATTTTCATCATCAGATAAGAATGTTTTTAAAACATGGTCTGCTTGTTCAAAATGACTTTTTATTGCTTTATAATCCATTTTAAAGAGATAAAATTTCTACAATCTTTAATAAATCATGATTAATTTCTACGTGATGTTTTACAGCATGATCAAAAGGAGTAAATGCGATTTTACCATGAATTAAACCAACCATATCCCCTTTTCTGCCGGTCATTAAGTTTTCTACTGCTGCAACAGCTAATCTACTGGCTAAAACCCTATCCATACAAGTGGGTTTTCCACCTCTTTGGATGTGGCCTAAAACAGAAACACGGGTATCGTATTGAGGAAATTTTAATTTGATTTTATCTGCAATTTCAAATGCACCTCCAGAGTCTCCTTCGCCTTCTGCAACAATTAAAATTTTTGATGATTTATCTTTTCTGCCGATTTCTAAACGGTGAAATAAGGCAGCCATATCAGTCTTCATTTCTGGAATCATGATAGATTCTGCCCCAACACCAATTCCACTTCTTAAGGCAATCAAACCGCAATCACGCCCCATAACCTCTACTATAAATAAACGATCGTGAGATTCTGCCGTGTCTCTAATTTTATCTATGGCATCAGTTACTGTATTTATGGAAGTATCATAACCGATGGTAAAATCGGTACCGAAAAGATCATTATCAATAGTGCCGGGTAAACCTAAGATAGGGAAATTGTATTCTTCCCCAAAAATCTTGGCACCAGTAAAAGTTCCGTCTCCACCAATTGCGATTAAAGCATCAATTTCAGCTCCTTTTATTTGGTCATAGGCTTCTTTTCTTCCTTCTGGGGTCATGAAAGCCATGCTTCTTGCGGTTTTCAAGATTGTTCCACCTCTTTGGATGATATTTGCAACGGATTTTCTATCCATTTCTACAAATTCTCCATTGATCATTCCCTCGTATCCTCTTTTGATACCTAAAACCTCAATATCATAAAATAATGCCGTTCTAACTACAGCTCTAATTGCAGCATTCATCCCCGGAGAATCTCCTCCAGAAGTAAAAACGCCTATTTTTTTAATCTTGTTCATTTGTTATTATTGCGATAGGCTGCTAAACCACTATCTAAAAAGTTTATATAATTCTTAATTTCTAAATTAAAAGCTTGCGGTGGAACCAAAACTTTGCCTGAATTATTTACGATTACATAATAAGGTTGCGAATTGGTGGCAAAAGTTGATGCTTGAAAATCGCTCCATTTATTGCCTAAAGTTTTAATCTTTTTACCAGAAAATTTTGAAACATATTGTTCTGATTCTGGGAGGTCTGTTTTGTCATCAACATACAAAGAGATTAAAACGTAATCTTTTTTTAATCTGCTTAATACTTCTTTATCACTCCAAACTGAAGCTTCCATTTTCCTGCAATTTACACAACTATGCCCGGTAAAATCTATTAGAACCGGTTTGTTTTGTGATTTTGCGTAAGCTAAACCTTGTTCATAATCAAAGAACGCATTTAAGTTGTGTGGAGCTTTAAACAAGCCTGCATATTTTTTCTTAACAGTATCCTGTTGGATATTTGGCGAAGATAAGCTATTAGTATATAAATCAAAATCTTGGGTAGTTTGTGGAGGCAACCAAGCACTAATGGATTTTAAAGGTGCTCCCCATAACCCAGGAATCATATAAATAGTGAAAGCAAAGATAATTATCGATATAAAAAGCCTTGGAATGGTGATAAAAGGTATGTCGCTATCATGTGAAAATTTGATCTTACCTAAGATATAAAAACCTAACATCGCAAAAATAACGATCCATAGAACCAAGAAAACTTCTCTATCTAATAATTCCCAATGGTATGCTAAATCTACATTTGATAAAAACTTTAGAGCTAAAGCAAGTTCAATAAATCCTAAAGTCACCTTAACGCTGTTTAACCAGCCTCCTGATTTTGGTAGGGATTTTAGTAATGAAGGAAAAGCCGCAAATAAGGTAAAAGGTATAGCTAATGCCAAAGCAAAACCAAACATGCCAACGGCTGGGCCAATCCTTTCTCCCATTGTAGCCGCCTGTACCAATAAAGTCCCGATAATTGGACCAGTACAAGAGAAAGAAACCAAGGCCAACGCAAAAGCCATAAAGAACAAACCTGCTAAACCGCCTTTATCAGATTTTTCGTCAATTTTGTTTGCCCAAGAACTTGGTAAGTTGATATCAAAAGCACCAAAAAACGAGATTGCAAAAACTACCAGTAATAAAAAGAATAAGAAATTGAAAATTCCATTGCTGGCTAGATCATTAAGCGCATCAGAACCAAAGAAAATAGTTATAGCCAATCCCAATACAACATATATTACGATGATGGATAAACCATAAATAAAAGCATTAGATATTGCTTTTGCCCTGCTTCCTGCTTTTTTGGTGAAAAAACTTACCGTTAAAGGCAGCATCGGGAAAATACAGGGCATTATCAAGGCTAATAAGCCACCTATAAATCCCGTAATAAATATTGCCCATAAACTTTGGTTACTGCTTTTATCTTCTATTGATTTTGCAGCAACTTTAGTGGAATCTAATGAAGCGGATATTGTTGTTTTTATGGTATCATTAGTTATCAAAGAGCTATCGTTTGTTGCAATTGCCGTTTTATTGTTTTCATCTTCAGTTAACGTTGTTGATTCTCCGTCGGCGGAAGCCAAATTATCGTTTGTTTTAGATGCTTTTACAGCGATTGAAAAGTCGATATCTTCGGGCGGTAAACATTGCTTGTCATTACAAACCATAAACTCAAGATTTCCTTTAACTGTGAATTCTGGTTTGTTAAGCTTTATTTTTTGTTTAAATATTGCTTTGCTTTCATGCCAAGAAATCTGCATCCCAAAATTATTATCATAAGCAGAAACAGCTTTTGGCGTTTCGGTAGTTTTGCCGTCCAATTTATAATCTGGAGATTTCACAAATGTTAAGGTGGTAGGAATTGGTCCTCCCTCGCCAATATCTTGCGAGTAAACATGCCAGCCTTTCTCTATGGTAGCAGTTGCAATTAAAAAGGCTTCTTTTTCATTGATGTTTTGAGAGGAGAAAGACCATTTTACTGGTTTTAGGATTTGAGAAACCCCTGTAAAACCAATTATTATTAAAACCCATAATGCTAAAATCTTTTTCATCTCAATTAAATATGAATGTAATCTCCTTTAAATCAAACTCTCTAATTCCTTTTTCCATTCCAACTATTAAGCGTCCGTTATTATTAACTCCTTTTATTGTACCTAAAATTATCTGCTCATCAATTTTAAATAGGTAAGGTTCATTTAACCTAAAAAGTCGGGCTGTGTAATCAGCATTTAATAATTCTAATTTTGTTGCTTTTAGCTGCAGGTAGCGTTTTTCTATTGAATTGCAAATTTGGGCTAATAATTTATCTAAGTCATAATCCTGATGTAAGATTTTTGATAGAGAACTTGCCCTGTTATTTAATTCTCCAAATTCTTTTTGGTTGATATTGAGCCCAATCCCCACAATGCTATCCTTTAATTGATAACCCTTTGTAACATTTTCAATAAGAATTCCGCCTATCTTTTTATCTTGATAATAGATATCGTTTGGCCATTTGATTTTGCAATCATCGCCTAAAAGAGAAATCAAGTAATCCGTAATACCCAAACAAATTGCTTTATTCAACTCAAATTGAAGGTTTACGGCTAAAAAAGATGGATTTAAATAAATGCTTAAGGTAAGGTTTTCTCCCGGTTTACTTTCCCAAACGTTATTACTTTGCCCCCTGCCCTCAAATTGATGGTCTGCCATAATAACAGTACCATCAAGCAATGGCTTAGAATTTGAAAGTAATTCTTTAACATAGGTGTTTGTGGAATCTACTTCTGATAATTTTACAATGGTTTGTCCAACAAATAGTGTTAAAAATGTGTTATTTTGCAAAGTGCTCTATAAAATTAATAATATAGCTCAAAACTAAATCTTTTTAATGGTAAAAAATAAAAACGCTAACCTACCCTCCACAAGTTTTTCTGAAATTATTATCCATGGTATTCAAGAAAAAAAAGGGAATGATATAGTGAGATTGGATTTAAAAAATATCCACAGTTCCGTTGCCGATTATTTTGTTATTTGTCATGCCGAATCTTCTACTCAGATTAAAGCGATAGCTGATAGTGTGGAGAAAGAAGTTTTTGAAGCAACTGGACAAGACCCATACAAAAAAGAAGGTTTACAATATGCGGAGTGGATTCTGTTAGATTATTTTGATGTGGTAGTACATATTTTTAGAACTGATAAAAGGGCTTTTTATGGCCTTGAAGATTTGTGGGGAGATGCAGAGTTTAAACACTATAAAAGTGCTTAATATTAAGCCAAAACAAAAACGAGATGAAAGAAAGTTTAGATAAAAAGAAACAAATAAAAAAAGTTCCAGGTAAAAAAATAATTCCAAAACCACCTAAGTTTAACATTATGTGGGTTTATGGAATTGTAATTTTGGTCATTTTAGGAATTCAATTTTTTATGAGTAGCAACAACGCCCGTTTAATAACTTACCAAAAGTTTGAAAACGAAATGCTAAAAAACGGAGATGTAGAAAAGCTAATTGCCTATAAACAAGAAGATTTGGTAGTGGCAGAGGTTTACATCAAAAAGGACAGGCTGTCAGATGCTAAGTATAAAGATTTAAAAGAACGCAACAACTTTTCTATAAGCGGTAGTAACCCTCAATATTATTTTACTGATGGTTCTTTCGAGTCCTTACAAATCCGTTTAAAAGAATCGGAAAAGGATTATACTGAAGAGCAAAAAGTACCTTTAAGTTATGAGTCTAGGACAAGTCCATTCTCTTCACTTTTTTGGTCATTCATAGTTCCTATCGGGATATTTGTAGTAGTTTGGATATTTATCATGAAAAGAATGGGTGGCGGTGCCGGAGGCGGCGCTGGTGGTCAGTTATTTAACATCGGTAAATCAAAAGCCACTCTTTTTGACAAAGAATCTCAAGTTAGCATCACTTTTAGCGATGTTGCCGGATTAGAAGAAGCAAAACAGGAGGTTATGGAAATCGTAGATTTTCTTAAAAATCCCACAAAATACACCAACTTAGGAGGTAAAATCCCTAAAGGTGCCTTATTAGTTGGTTCTCCCGGTACTGGTAAAACCTTGATGGCTAAAGCTGTTGCTGGTGAAGCACAAGTTCCTTTCTTCTCACTTTCAGGTTCTGATTTTGTGGAGATGTTTGTAGGTGTTGGAGCCTCTAGAGTAAGGGATTTGTTTAAGCAAGCAAAAGATAAAGCGCCTTGTATTATTTTTATTGATGAGATTGATGCCATTGGTAGAGCTCGTGGTAAGAATAGCATGGTTGGTGGTAATGATGAACGCGAAAACACATTGAACCAACTATTGGTAGAAATGGATGGTTTCGGTACCGATTCTGGAATTATTATACTGGCCGCCACAAACAGACCAGATGTTTTGGACTCTGCATTATTAAGACCTGGGCGTTTTGATAGACAAATATCAATTGATAAGCCTGATTTAGTTGGTCGTCAACAAATATTTAAAGTTCACTTGCAGCCATTAAAATTAGCTGAGGGTGTTGATCCTAAAAAATTATCTGCTCAAACTCCTGGTTTTGCTGGAGCAGAAATTGCCAACGTTTGTAATGAAGCGGCTTTAATTGCTGCCCGTAGAAATAAAGAGGCAGTAGATATGCAAGATTTTCAAGATGCGGTTGATAGGGTGATTGGAGGTTTAGAAAAGAAAAACAAGATTATCTCTCCAGAAGAGAAAAAGATTGTTGCCTATCACGAAGCAGGTCACGCAATTGCTGGATGGTTTTTAGAGCATGCAGATCCTTTGGTAAAAGTTTCTATCGTTCCTCGCGGCGTTGCAGCTTTAGGTTATGCACAATATTTACCAAAAGAACAGTTTTTATATACAACAGAACAACTTTCTGATGGAATGTGTATGACAATGGGAGGTAGAGTTGCAGAAGATATTACTTTTGGAAAAATCTCTACAGGTGCTCAAAACGATTTAGAACGAATCACAAAATTAGCTTATGCAATGGTTACAGTTTACGGTATGAGTGAAAAAGTAGGTAATATTTCTTTTAATGATAACGGTAATGAATACAATTTTAATAAGCCGTATTCTGATAAAACTGCAGAATTGATTGACTCTGAGGTTAGAGATTTAATTAGAGATATCTACACAAAAACTAAAGCTCTTCTTATCGAAAAAAGAGATGGTTTAGAAGCTTTGGCCGTTAAGCTTTTAGAAAAAGAAATATTGTACCAAAGTGATTTGGAAGAGATTTTAGGTAAACGTCCGTTTGATAACCGCACCACTTATGATGAATTTGTAAACGGTAAAGAAGGTGGAGAGCAAGGTGTTATAGCAGAAAACATTCATCCTGAGCCCGTGGGAGACTCTACCGAGCCGTTGCAGTCTTCAGACTCAAAATAATAAATTAAAAATAGCTCAAGTTTGTTAAACTTGGGCTATTTTTTTACCATCAACCCCGTTAAAAATTTTACATGAAGGAAAGTACCACTTCAAAAGAGCGTTTATTAAAAAAAATAAGAAAAGCACTTTTAGAGAAAAGAGAAAATCCTTATCCTAATTTAGAAGACTTACCCTTTTATCCTCCTACTACAGAATCACTAGAAGTTGTTTTTGCCGAAGAATTTACAAGAGTTTCAGGTCAGTTTGTTTATTGTGAAGATGAAATCTCATTTATAGAAAACATCTTACTTTTGGCCGAAGAAAAAAAATGGCGAAAGATCTATTGTTGGGAACCTCAGCTGCAAGAATTATTAAATACTTACGAATATCCTTTTTATGCTACCGATAAAGATTTTGAATTAGCAGAAGTTGGTTTAACGCTTTGCGAAAGCCTAATTGCAAGAAACGGATCAATTATGGTAAGTAATGGAAATGCGGCCGGTAGACGATTAAGCATTTATCCTCACGCTCATGTTGTGGTTGCTTACACTTCTCAAATAGTAATGGATTTAAAAGATGGTTTTAACATTATCAAGAAAAAATACGGCAGCAATTTACCTTCTATGATTTCTAATATTACGGGTCCAAGCCGTACAGCAGATATTGAAAAAACTTTAGTTTTGGGAGCTCATGGCCCTAAAGAACTTTATGTTTTCCTATTAGACGATAGTAAATAGGGCGCTTTAACTTACCAAAAAATGACTCTTTGGGAAATGTATTTTTATTTTTTTCGTTAACGATTGAAGCGTTATCCCGCCAGTAGTCGGGAAGTTTTTTTGGCTTACTTGCCAAAAGATATAGTTTTAAAGCGTGTTTAAATTTTTTTTAAAATACCAATTACGTGTATACAACAACCTAATTTAGCCCTGCTAGAATCAAGAAAATCCTAAAATCATTTCAATCCTAATTCAGATGTTTTTTCACTACCATTAAAGCATTAAGAAAAATATTAAAAAAATAAGGCAGGCTTAATCAACCTTAACTCCTTAGTGTTTCATTTTCTACCATTAAGGAATTAAGAAAAATTAAAGCCGCAAGATATTGGGTTTATAAAAATCTCGTTAATCTTAAGATCATTCTAATATTAATTTAAACATTTTTTTTAGCCCTCTTATCCCATCTATATAAATATTCCGTTCTAATTTGTAATTTAGAAACATTGTACGGATATGGGAATATTTAAAAATAATATTAAACTGAGCATCAGCATTGGTTTAATTGCTTTTGCGGCACTTACATTTTCTTTCAAAGAAGACCTTTTTCAAATATCCAAGAACCTAGATATTTTTGCTTCTGTATATAAAGAACTTAATATCAATTATGTAGATGAATTAAGTTCGGCTAAATTGATGCGAAACGGGATTGATGCCATGTTAGATAATTTGGATCCTTATACTGAATTTGTTCCAGAATCTGAGATTGAGGATTACAAAATGAAATATGTAAGTACCCAATATGGTGGCATCGGGGCAGGTGTAATTCATAGAAACGGAAGGCTTTTTATCTCTGATCCTTTTGAGGGATATCCTGCACAAAAAGCAGATATAAGAGCAGGTGACGAAGTGATTTCTATCGATAATGAAAAAGTTTTAAATAAAAGTAACGATCAAATTAGTCAGCTATTAAAAGGTCCAAAAGAAACACCGCTTAAGATTGTGGTTCTAAGGGATGCAAAAATAATTGAGAAAATTTTAAACAGAGCAGAGATTAGCCAACCAAATGTGAGTTATTCTGGGATCTTAGATGGCAATATTGGGTACATTAAATTAGATAAATTTTTAGAAAATTCTGGTCAGGAAGTAAAGGATGCGCTTTTAGATATCAATAAAAATAACCCTAAAGGCTTGATTTTGGATTTAAGATATAACGGCGGCGGTATCTTACAAGAAGCAGTAAAAATCGTTAATCTTTTTGTAGATAGAGATGTAGAAGTTGTGGTGCAAAAAGGGAAAAATCCAGAAAAAACAATAGCCTATAAAACCTATATCAATCCTTTAGATCCTCAAATTCCTTTAGTAGTTTTAGTAAACAGTCGCTCTGCTTCCGCTTCTGAAATTGTTGCAGGCTCTTTACAAGATTTAGATAGGGCGGTAATTATTGGACAAAGAAGTTTTGGGAAAGGCTTAGTACAACAAACGTTTAATTTGCCTTATAACAGCTTGGTTAAGATTACGGTTGCTAAATATTATACCCCTTCCGGCAGATGCATACAGGCTTTAGATTATACCCACAGAAACGAAGACGGTTCTGTAGATAAAATTCCTGATTCTTTAATGACAGCCTATAAAACAAAGATTGGCCGTTCTGTATATAACGGAAGTGGAATTTATCCTGATATTTATGTTGAGCCTTACAAATTCCATCAAATTACACAGGTTTTGGTGAGCAAGTATTATATTTTTGATTATGCTACGGAGTTTGTAAAAAAACATCCAACTATTGCTCCAGCAAATAATTTTAAAATGAGCGATGCCGAATATCAAAATTTTACAACCTATTTAGAAGGTAAAGATTACAACTACCAAACCGCAACAGAACAAACTTTGGCTAATCTTAAAAAAGATGCTGAAGATGAAAAAAAATGGGACGAGATTAAAGCAGAATATGATAATCTGAAAAATAAAGTTTCTTACAGTAAGAAGAAGGATTTAACGGAATTTAAGCCAGAGATAAAAAGAGTTTTAGAAAGTGAGATTACCCAACGTTATTACTTTGAAAAGGGAAAAGCCCAACAAGCATTTCAATATGATTTAGAACTTAAAAAAGCAAAAGATTTATTAACGGATAATGCTTTAATGGCTTC
>JACMNZ010000027.1 GCA_014378285.1 Pseudopedobacter sp. | reverse complement strand
TAATTTTTGTAGGCATTTTGTATGGTAACGGTCGGTGCATCAGTTTTAAAATAATAATCCCTATCGGGCAAACCAATACCTGTTTGGTAAGCATGGGCAACGTTCATACTGCTGTTTTTGTCATCAGGCCCCACGCCAAAGGCCATGATAGAAGCATTGCCCACTTTTATCTCATTAGCTACAAAATTCATTAAAGAAGGAACGTTATTTATTCCTTCAATTCGGGAAAGTATTGGTTTAATTGGTTGGTAACCACGTTTGTCAATAGTTAAAGTATCCATCCCCGACACATAAAAATCCCCCACTTTTTGCTCGATACTTCCCGCAGGATGTTGAGTTTGCGAAACACTGTCTAAAATCCCCTGCAAGCGAATCCGCTGTGGATAATTCATAAACATATAAGCACCAACGCCTGACTGGCTTGAAGGTATAGGAGTAGAATCATACCATTTCTTATTCACATACATAAAAAAGTTATCGCCAGGTTTTTTGGTCAAGTCTAATCCTGTGATTTCAGTAACTTTCTTTTCTCGGGTTGTGCATGAAGCCAATGTAAATAGCGCAACAAAAAGAGTTAATATGTTTTTCATAATTTAAATGATATTTAACAAGAAATTTATTTATTATTTTTTCGCTTCCACACTTATTGATGGACGTTTGGCAGCTTCGGCAACTCTCCATCCAGTTTCATAAATCCACTTTGTCATTTTCGTCAATTTCACATAATCAATTCTATCCGGGCTGTCAGAAGGCGTATGATAATCTGCATGTAATAAAGTCGTGAAAAAGATTGACGGCACGCCAGCTTGCGCATAAGGAAGGTGATCGCTTCGGAAATACCAGTTTTCCGGATGAGTCGCTGCATCCCAAGAAGTATCTATTTTGAAGTTAGCAATACTCTTATTGGCTGCTAAAGTAATTGCCACTAGATCATCAGAATTGCGGTGATCGGTTATACCTAAGAGCCCCGCTGAATCTGGCGCATTTCTTCCGATCATATCGCCGTTTAAAACTGCAGCGATGGAAGACAATTCAACAGTAGGATGGCCAACAAAATATCTGGAACCTAATAAGCCTCTTTCTTCAGAACCATGAAAAACAAATAACGCCGAACGTTTTGCGGGCTGTTTGCTCCAGGCACGACCAATTGCGAGCATTGCAACTACAACACTTCCATTATCATCTGCACCATTCCAGATTTTATCGCCGTTTACCGCGGGACCTACTCCATCATGATCAATGTGACCACTAAATAAAACATATTCTTTTTTAAGTTTAGCATCGGTTCCATCAACCTTTGCAATCACATTAACGGAAGGATATTCAAAATTATCAACTTTTAAATCGGTTTTTAGATAAGCACCTGGTTTAGAAAATACAGTCTCCAAATTTTTGCTTGCCAGAATTACTGGAACGTTATCTTTACTAGATGACTCACGACCTTCTATACCATAATATCCATCTTCAAAATGAAATCCGGTAAATGATATGAGTGATTCTACTTTATCATCTGCCACAAAAATAATAGCAGCAACGCCATGGTTAAGAAGTTCTTTACCCTGTTGGCTCATTGCAGAAGCGGTATAACGAAACTGCCAAAGACTCACCCAAGTTTGAGTCATTGGTGTAGGCGGCATAATTTTCATCGCTACAATTTTACCTTTTAGATCTACATTGCTGTCTGGCATTTTGTCTAACCAAACAACATTTCCTTCTAAAGCGGTTTCAACTTGATTAGTTGGCCAAACCTCTTTCCAAAGATCAAGAGTTTTACCGTTTAAAAGAATAGTACTTCTATCGGCAACACGACTGCGTTTCATGTTAAAAAACTGAAAAAAAGTACCATCTTCACCAGCGGGCTTTAACCCAGCTTCGCGTGCTTTTTGAGCGGTCCAAACGGCTGCTCGCATTTCGTCAATTTCACCTGCCCTTCTTCCTCTAAAAGCGTCACCGGCAAATTCATATAAATTATTTTTTAGATCGATCTGCTTTATTTTATCTAATTGTGGCGCGGTACTTTGTGCAAAATAGGGCGTGGAAATAAATAACAATGGGATAAGAAGTAATTGTTTGGCTTTCATAAGAATTATTGTTGAAAAGGTTAAAGTTTATTAGGGTAAATTAAATTTATATATGATAAGTATTTTACACATTTCTAGGCAACTAATTTATAAAATATAAACCAAAGAAAATAACAGGATTTTTTATTTTGAGTTAAAAACCCCAAAATGAGTAAGAATTTCTTAAATTATTTTGAAAATAGAATCCTTGGAAATTTAAAAATTAGAACGCGAAAAACGAAAATATTGACATATTAGAAGCAGCGATTTTCCAAACAAAAAGTAACGAATTATTTATTTACAAGATTCAGCATTTACAAACGAATGATCATTAATTAAATATTTATTCTTTATCTTGCATTATTTAAATTTAATTTTCTGTATTATTAATTATGAATGCGATTCAACGTAATAATGTAAGCATAAAGGGGATTGGAACGCGAGTTATGCTATTTGCGCATGGATTTGGATGCGATCAAAACATGTGGCGTTTTATAACACCTGCATTCGAAGAAGATTATAAAGTTGTTTTATTTGATCACGTGGGCGCCGGGAATTCTGATCTATCGGCTTACTCTTCGAAAAAATATTCTCAACTGGAAGGATATGCTGCGGATATTGTTGAGATTTGCGAAGAAATGGAGCTGAAAGATGTTATTTTTGTAGGTCATTCAGTAGGTTCGATTATCGGAATGATTGCCTCATTACAAGCGCCCAATCTTTTTAAATCATTAATTATGGTGAGCCCATCGGCCTCTTACATCAACGATGGTGATTATGTGGGCGGATTTACGCGGGAGCAGATTACAGAATTGATGGATTCTTTAGATAATAATCATTTAGGGTGGCCAATGTCCATG
>JACMNZ010000026.1 GCA_014378285.1 Pseudopedobacter sp. | reverse complement strand
GCTTTAATTTTTTATGATAAAATAACTGATTTTGCGCTCACTAATTTAAAACCAGAAGGTGTTTTGTATTTTGAAATTAACCAATCTTTAGGATTAGAGACTAAGAAATTAATACAATCTAAAGGTTTTAAAGCAGAGATTATTAAAGATTTGAATGATAATGATAGGATAATTAGGGCAAGGTTTTGTTAATTATGTCAGAATTAGGATTAAAATGATTTTAGAATTTCCTAGACTCAAATCATATAAATAAAATAAACCATTTAGATAAACGATATTTTGTGATGGTTTATATTAGTGAAAATTTGTGCAATTAGTGGCTAAAAAACTTTGGCAAAACTCAATTCCTAGGATGAAACTCCTTAATCGTCTGCTTTAAAAAATCCCTATCCAAATGCGTATAAATCTCTGTTGTGGTAATACTTTCATGTCCTAACATTTCTTGTATTGCCCGCAAATCCGCACCACCTTCAATCAAATGAGTAGCAAAAGAATGTCTAAATGTGTGCGGACTTATATTTTTTTGTAAACCTATTTTTAAAGCCAAATCTTTTACAACCATAAAAACCATGATCCTGCTCAACTTATTTCCTCTCCGGTTCAGAAACATAAAATCTTCTTGTCCTTTTTTAATTTCTTGATGGTTTCTAACCGTTTCCCTATAAATGGCTATATGTTTCATGGCTGTATCGCCGATAGGCACTAACCTTTCTTTATTTCCTTTTCCTGTTATTTTCACAAATTCTACATCAGGATAATAGTTGGATATTTTAAGTTCTATTAACTCGGTAACCCGTAAACCGCTACTATATAAAAGTTCTAGCATGGCTTTATTTCTGATGTTTTCAGTCTTGCTCAAATCCAAAGCTCCAATTAAGCTTTCTATTTCTTCGATAGTTAAAACATCAGGTAATTTTCTTCTAGTTTTGGGCGCTTCTATCAATTCTGATGGGTCTTTGGTAATTAAATCCTCCATCAATAAGAATTTATAGAAAGATTTAATGCCGCTTATTAATCTGGCTTGACTGGTGGCTAACATTCCAAGCTCGTTAACCCATTGTAAAAGGTCTTTTAAATCTTGAGTGGTGATTTTGAAAGGCTCAATTTTTTTATCACGATAAATCAAAAATTGCTCAATTTTATCAATATCCCGCAAATAAGATTCGATAGAATTTTTTGAAAGCGAACGCTCTAACTTTAGGTAATTTTTAAATGCTTTTCTTGCCGATTGCCAATCCACTTTTTGTTTTAAGAATTTAATGATAAGTTTGAGTGCATGAAGATACAAATTATCAACGGACCAAATTTAAACCTTTTAGGTAAACGCGAACCAGGAATTTATGGAAACGAGGATTTTGAAAGTTTTTTTGAAACCTTAAAAAGTAAATATCCCCAAGTTGAATTGTATTATTTCCAAAGTAATGTGGAAGGAGAAATTATCAATAAACTGCATGAGATAGGTTTCTCTTTTGATGGTATTGTGATAAATGCTGGTGCGTATACACATACATCCGTTGCCATAGGCGATGCAATTGCAGCAATTAAAACGCCAGTTGTAGAAGTGCATATATCTAATGTTTACGCTAGAGAAGAATTTCGCCATCATAGTATGATTGCCAAAAACTGT
>JACMNZ010000226.1 GCA_014378285.1 Pseudopedobacter sp. | reverse complement strand
TGCAATTTCAAAGCCTAAACCAAATTTATTTTTACCCACATTTAAATTCCCAATTTGGTTGGTGGTCATTTGTTTAACCATCTCTGCAGATAGAATTTGTTTACCATTAAAAGAACCTTCGTTTAAAATCATCTGTAAAAACTTAGCATAATCTTCAACAGTAGAGCTTAACCCAGAACCACCAGAAAAATATGTTCTAGCACCAGTAATTGGATAGTTAACATTGAAACCATTACTGATAGTTGGTAACCTTTCTAACCTGCCATTTTTTTCTTCTCCGTATAAAACAGAAAGTCTATTGGCTTTTTCTTCAGGAATAAAAAAGTAAGTATCCTTCATTCCTAAAGGTTTCAAAATGGTTTCATTTACATATTCATCCAAGTTTTTACCACTTACGGCCTGTATTACTTGGCCTAAAACATCAATACTTAAACCATAATAAAAACTAGAGTTTGGCTGAACTCCTAGAGGTAAAGTTCCTAATTTTGGCATTTTATCTCTGATAGTAATATTATCGGCAACAGCCAAATCTGGAATACCTTTTTGTTTATAAATCAATCCTAAACGGGGATCAATAAAACCATAACCTATACCAGAGGTATGTGTCATCAAGTTTTTAATAGTGATAGGTGTTTTTGCATCCACGGTAGTATAAGAAGTATCTTTAGCATTAAAAGACGCTAACACCTTCATATTTGCAAATTCTGGGATGTATTTAGAAACTGGGTCGCTCAATTTTAATTTGCCCTCTTCAACTAGTTTCATTGCAGCAGCGGTAACAATAGGTTTTGTCATAGAAGCAATCCTAAACTCTTCTATTGGGCGCATCAAAGCTTTTGATTCTCTATCTCTAAAACCAAAACCTTTATCATAAATCACTTTTCCGTTTACGGCAACCAAAGCTGTTGCGCCAGCCATCCAATTATTAACCAAGCCAGATGCTAATAAACTATCAATACGGTCAAGGTTTTTTTCTTCTATACTAAGCTTTTTTAGATTAGGTGCCGCAACTAAACCATTACTGGTTTTTTCTGAACAGGCAGAAAATGTAATAACACCTACTAAAACAAGTGTTAAAAACTGATTTATCTTATTTTGGATCCTCATTATTTATCTTTTTTTCTTTCTTCTCTACGTTTAATTCTTTCTTCCCTACGCTTCTCTCTATCTGCTTTGGCATCTTTAAAATTATCTGCCCTAGCTTTTAATTTATCCTCTTTTTCTTTAGAAATCCCTACACTTTCTTTAAGTCCTTCAAAAAGAGATTTCCACATCAGGTTAAAAAATGAGCTTTCATTTGGACGTTTATAATACGGATGAGCAACTATTAAAGGTTCTTTCCCGTTAGGGTTTCCGTTGTTAACCAATAAAGCATTGGCAAAAAACGAAATTAATCCCAATTTTTTAACTTTTTCACCGTCATCTTTTTTCATTAACGATATTTTTAAGTCTTGGTATTTAAGCGTCATGGTTCCGCCTGCACCAGTTTTGTTTCCTTTCATGTTAAAAACAAGACTTTCTATACGGCCAGAACTTGTTGAAACTAATGCTATATTTTTAAATAAATCGTTTAATTCGGACATGTCCATTGCACTCATGCTCCCATCATAAGTAAAAGCGCCATTTGGGTCGGTCAGATTAAACCCAATATGTACATTCATATTGCCTTTGCCCATTAAATTAGTTTGCACATAGGCGTTCGCAATATGTTGTTTACTCATAGTTGTAGAGTCATTAGTTACATTAAAAATATTTCCTCTCATATTAGAGAAAAACACCGTTCCATTTGCTTTACTTTTCGGATTGTATTCTGTGTAAGCAATGTTGGTGTTTTTAATTAAAACGGTATCAACAATAATATTCCACTCAACCCTGCTTAATGCTATTTGGGGAAAGTTTTTGCCTTTATCAATTGGTTTTGCTGGTTTACCTCTGTTCAAAAATACATTTAAATCTCCATGGGCTAAGGTTACATTTTTACTTTTAATTGTTCTTTCATCAAGCAATTGGTTAAAGTCCAAATTATTAACTAAAACGGAATCAAAAGTTAGTTGATAACGCTCTTGCTGTGTTTTAAATTTAGAGGCAAACGCCATATTTGGATAGCGAGGAATTAAGCCAAAGCCTGTTAAAGTCAGTTTTTTGTTTTGTGTAGAAACCAATGCATGCTTAAGATTGATATGGTACATAGAATCTGCGGTGGCAAAAGAATAATCACTAATTTCTGCAATGATATCTTTAGTCCCAAGTAATCTAGTACTATCAAAACGTGAAGCAGAATCTATTAAAAGATTATTTATACGGATGTTCATTTTATCCAAAAAGGTGATTTTCGGTTTCTCATAGTTTTGATCTATATATTTAAATTTCACATTATTTAAAAATATACTTCCAATTTTTAATGAGTTTAAGGTGCTTTTTAAACGTTCATAAGTTGTCCTATTATCTTCTTTTTTCTTTTTCTGATTTTTTAATCTAGTATAAAAAACAGCTAATTCTGGATTTTGGATGGTGATGTTTTTAATGTCGAGTTTTTTCTGACGATAAACTTTTATTGGGTTTGCGTTTTTTATAGATAGTTTATAAATTTTTAATGAAACAAGGTTTTCGGGAGCTAAACCTTGTTTTATCATTTTCTGATAAACACCTAAATCAGGTTTAATAGAAACACTATCTATCGTTACGCTTCCGCTGAGGATATTTACACTGATATCAAAAAAATCTATGCGATATAAACTATCAGTAGTATCCGTAAAAGCGTTTTTTATTACATTAGTGAGTAAAGGTTTCCATTGATTATTGATATACCAAGCAGCACTTGCGGCAATAATGAGAACCACTATAAAAACACCGGCAATCCATTTAAAAAGAGCATGTTTTTTTTGGGTTTTGATTCCTTCCATAAATAAATATAATGATTTAATTAGGTAATTACATAGCCAAAAAAATTGATGGGGAATGAGTTAAGAAATGCAGATTTCTTTGTTTTATATTCAATTAAGATAAGAAACTACAACGCTTGTTTTAAAGTTTCAAAACGTTTCACACTCAGCCTTGAGCTAATAAAGGATGCGATAAAAGCAATTACAAAAACCGTAATAAATACCAGTATAAAATCTGAATATTTAATAGCCATTGGGTAAGCGTTTACCACCATATTTCCTTGCGCCATGCTAATAAAGCCAAACTCTATCTGTAAATAACAGAAAATCCAACCGAAAACCAATCCTACCAAACATCCGATAAAAGAAATCATCAAACCTTCTAATAAAAATATTTGGCGAATCATACTTTTATCGGCTCCTAAACTATTTAAAACGGCAATATCTTTTTGTTTATCGATAACTAACATGGTTAATGAGCCAACAATGTTAAAAGTTGCAATTACCAATACAAAAGTCAAAATAAGATAAACCGCCCACTTTTCGGTATTTAAAATTTTATAGAGCAAGGCATTTTGTTGGATTCGATCTTTAACTAAAAATTGGTCTCCTAACTTATTTTGTAAATCGCTTTTTAAATCGTCAGCTTTGGTAGCATCTTTTAAAATGATTTCTGCAGAACTGATGTTTTTAGGCTCATTTAGTAAATCTCTTGCAACACTTAAAGGCATGATAACTTCGTTATCTGATTCTTGGTTTGACTCAAAAACTCCAGAAGGCGGCAAGTACCTAGAAACAAATTCATCGGCAGGAGTAAAGCCTGAAGAGGTGCTTTTATTTGGCGAATAAACTTCTAATAATCGTAAAGGATCATTGATGTTAATGCCCAAAGTATATTGAACGGTTGAGCCAATTACGACATAATCCTTACCATCTTGATTTAAAATAAAGTCTCCTTGTAATAAAGTCTTTTTCAGTTCTTTATTTTTTAAAAATGAAGAACTTACGCCTTTAATTTCTCCAATAAATTGATTTTTAGCATAACGCAACAAAGCTTTTTCTTGTAATACTTCGCTATAGACTGCAACTTTTGGGTCTTTAGCTAAATTATCAAAAACTTTATTATTTGGGTCAAAGGTTTTGCCTTGCGTTGGTTCAATTACCAAATCGGGGTTTAAGGTATTGGATAATGATATGACCAAATTCTCTAGACCGTTAAAGGCAGAAAGAATAACTATTAAAGCGGCACTCCCTACAAAAACACCTAACATAGAAATGCCAGAAATGATATTAATGGCATTGGTGCTTTTCTTAGAAAAAAGATACCTTTTGGCTATGTAAAAAGCTATTTTCAAAAATTAATGACTAAAAAAAGGATTAAAATTTTTCTCGAAACCAATAGTAGTATGCGGACCATGACCAGGATAAACTTCTACATTTTCGGGTAAGTTAAAAAGCTGATTGTTAATACTATCTAATAAAGTTTGATGATGACCTCCAGGTAAATCGGTGCGTCCAATGCTTCCTTTAAATAATGCGTCGCCACCAATTATGAAACCATCGGCTTTGCTATAAAAACAAAGATGTGCAGGAGAATGTCCCGGAGTAAATAATAATTCTAATTCGCCGTTTCCTAATTTTATTTGACCGGTTTCTGGCAAAAAGGTTTCTGGTTCTGGCGAGAGTTCATAATTAAGTCCTTGTTGTGGCGCATAAGCAGGGACTGCTTGTAGCAATTGCAATTCTCCTTTGTTAAACATCGGCTTCAAGCCATATTGATCATAAACAAATTTGTTGCCCAAAACATGATCAATGTGGCAATGGGTATTCAGCAACATTACTGGATTTAAACTATTTTCCTTGATAAAATTTACTACCGCATTTTGTTCTGCAGCGTTGTACATTCCGGGATCTATAATAGCACATTCTTTGGTTTGTACATCATAAATTATATAGGTATTTTCCTGATAAGGATTATTTACAAAAGCTTTTAATTCCATACAGTGCATTCACAGATTCAGATGATAAACAAATTTTTTAATTGGTAGCGCAAATTATTTTTGAAGTATCCAACTGGCAACATCATCAATTACGGGTTGATCCACATTTCCTTGTTCTTGGTATTGGGAAACACTACCTTTTTCGCTAGCAAAAGAAAACAGATGATTAAGTAGGGGATAAAGTTTAAAATCTACCTGTTTTTTGCCTTTTAAACCACTAACCCATAAATTATAATCTTTTTGGCTTACCTGAAAATCATTTCCTCCTTGAATAATTAAAATTCTATCGTCTAATTTTTTTGCGGTTGCAACCTGATTATATTCATTTAAATCTACCCAATAAGATGCAGGTAAACCCAAAATAATAGAATCTGGAGCTAAAGTTTTACTGGTTAATGTTTTGGCAAAATTTAATTGTTTTTCGGCATCAGCCAAAGCTAATTTGCCAGCTTTTGTGGTGTCTTTTGATAGCGTATAAAAATAATTATTTTGCTCTAATGAAATATCTTGGAGTTTTCTAGCTGGTGCTGAGGCTAAGATTATTCCCTTCAAATTTGTTTTTGAGGCTATTCTAGGAGCCAGCATTCCGCCTAAACTATGCCCAAAAAGATAAACTTTTTGAGAATCTACCTGGGAAACTTTTTTAGCGTAAGCAATTACGTTTAAGGCATCATCTTCTACCTCTAATTTTGTAGTGAATGCGCCTTTAAAATCGGCTGGAAAAAGTGTACTTCTTTTAACATATCTAACAGAAGCAATTCCTTTTGCTGCCAGGCCAATTGCAATATCTTTAAAAGGTTTTTGAGCACCTACAGTCTCATCCATATCGGCAGGGCCAGAACCATGAACCAAAACTACAACGGGGCAGTTCATACTATCTCTAGGCAAAGTTAACATTGCAGGTAATTCATGATTGCCAGATTTTATGGTAATCAGTTTTTCTACATAACTGCTTGGGTTATTGTAAACAGGTAATTTATAGGCTACTTTGTTATTTTTTGGTAAGGCAAAAAAGCCAACTAATTTATTGGTTTTATTAAAAACGAATTGAAAAGGTTGGGTATCATTTGTAAACTTACAATCTAACACAACCAGTTGATACTCGCCTTGAGTTTTATTTTGAGCACCATCTACAGATTCAAATTTGCCTAAATTGTCTTGAATTTGCTTCCAAATTTTTTCTAACGTTGCGGGCGGAAGTTTAGCTTTTACGCTATCATCAAAAAGATTTTGCGCTTCGGTATATTTTCCTTGATCTAGCTTGTCAAAAAAATCATTAGCCGTATTGATGTGGGCTAAAATGTTTTGTGCTGAGGCATAAAAACCCATCAACAAAAACAAAAACAGTAATTTATATTTTCTCATTTTATGATATTCTTAATTTTTCCACTTTAACGTTTTAATCAGTTTATCTATATCTGTTTTAATAAATTTTACAACAGGCTCAATAGAGTCTGCTTGGGGCTTTTCATTAAAATATAAAGCTCCACGCAAAAAATTTTTGGTACTATCTGTTAAAAAAAACTGAGTGGAAGAGGCTGTATTGCCATCTATGGTATAATAAATTCCGTGAACATTATTTTGTGGAGAAGAAATAACTCCTTCATCAATCCCAGTTGCTTTAACGGTATGTTTAAAGGCTAATTTTCTAGAATCTTCTATCAGATTATTTAAATCTTGTTTGGTTTTTATTTTATAATAACTGATGTGCAGCCGGCCATTAAACTGTGGGAAAGTTAAATTATACCAATTTGGTTGGTTACCATCAGCACTATCTAAATACATTTTTGCATACTTTGGAAATTCAAAACTGTAGTAAGGATTTTTATCAAAAGTTTCGTATTCTTTTATAGGAAATTCTAACCTGAAATATCCTCTAGGCTTTGGCGAATAATCGTTGTTATGGCTACAAGCGGATATAAACAATGCAGAAATAAGAATTAAAAACAAATATTTCATTAGGCTTTGAAGGTAAATAATTCTTGTTGATTATAAGCAGTTAAAAGAAGAAATTTTTATTCTTAATAGAACTATTTATTCCAGATTTCCCAAGATTTTTCGGCTTGCAAAACTAACATATCAGCTCCGTTTTTTATTGTTGCGCCTTGTTCTTTTCCTTTTTGTAAGAATAAAGTTTCTGCCGGATTATAAACCAAATCATATAATAAATGCTTATCTGTTAAATGTTGGTAAGGAATATTAGGACATTCACCTACATTTGGATAAGTGCCCAAAGGTGTTGTATTCAATATAATTTGATATTCTGTTAATGTTTTTTTTGATAGTTGATCATAGCTTAACATTCCTTTTTTAGCATTTCTGCTTACCAGTTTAAAAGGGATATTCAGTTTCTTAAGTACATATTGGATGGCTTTTGCCGCACCTCCATTTCCTAAAATTAAAGCATTTTTATGGTGAGGTTTAATAAAAGGAGTAATAGAAGTTTCAAACCCATAAGCATCGGTATTATAACCGATAAGTTTTTTGCTTTTTAAGGTGGATAACTCTCCCATCATCAAATCAGTAACAGAATGCTCTACAAGTATCTTAATACAATTTACAGCCCCAACGCCTTTCGCTTCCTTGCTTAATTCATCCATAAAAGGGATGACATTTATTTTATGAGGAATGGTAACGTTAACACCTTTTAAATCAGGATTATTTTTAACCAATTTTGGAAAATCATTGATATTTTCCATGGTGATTAAACTATAGGAAGTGTCCTCAATTTTCTCCCTCTCAAATTTTTCTGTAAAATATTTTTCAGAGAAGGAATGGGTTAAAGGATACCCAATTAATCCGTATTTTTTCATTGTCACAAAATCAAAAAAGCGTCTATTAAACGCTTTTTTATATTATTTCATATTTAAAAAATGATTGAAAGTATCGCCACGTAATCCCAAGCGGATAGTTTCTAAAGGAATAACTTCTGCGGGAGCAATGTTACCTAAATTTACGTTGGCACCAATCAACTCTATAAACCAAACTTGTTGTGCTTTTTGCGGAGCTTCCCAAATAATGGTTTCTTCTGGTATTTGAGTTAGAATTTCATCTACCAAACCTTGGCGTACCTCTCCTGAATCTCTATAAATCCCCACATTTCCACCTTCTCTTGCTTCGGCAATAACCTTCCAGGAACCAGCTTCAATTTCTGCTTTCATCAGTTTTATCCATTTGTAAGGCGCAAAAATCTTTTTCTCGTCCTTAGATCCAACTTCAGAAATTACAGTAACCTGGCTACTTAGTTTACGTATGTATTCACATTTTTCATCGTGGGGTATTTCAATGGAACCGTCAGAAACTTCAACAAATTTCATATCAAATTCATCTAAAACTTTTCTGTAATCTTCAAACTGATTTCTAATTACAAAAGCTTCAAATAAAGTCCCACCAAAGTAAACGGGGATGTTATTATCTCTGTAAAGTTTTAGTTTCTCTTTAAGGTTTGGGGTTACAAAAGAAGTTGTCCAGCCTAATTTTACAATATCTGTATGAGAACTAGCAACTTCTAAAAAATCTTCTACTTGTCTAAGGCTAAGCCCTTTATCCATCACCATTGTTAAGCCATTTTCTCTTGGTTTAACTGTGCGTTCAGGTAAGTCGTTTAAATTATAATTCATATTTCTGGGTCAAAAATCAAAAAAAAAATCCGAAAATTTATATTCGGATTGTTTTAACCTATAGATTTTTACATTAAACCTATTTAATATAGCTATTAATAATATCTACTATCACTTTATTGGAGTGCAATTGTGGCAAATATTCAAACAGTAAAAAGTGTTTTTCAGCATCGGTGCTTAGTGCAATCTGTAATTGATTTAAAGCTTCATTAAGCTGACCGTCTGCGAAAAGATAGGCTACTAAACGGTAATATAAATCTGCAGAATCTGGATTGTTTTTTATGCCTTCTGAAATAATTTCCACACATTTCTTTAAATCTTTTTGCTCAAAAACGATAGAAGAATAATCTAACCAAGCCTCTACATCTAAAGGATTATACTCTATTACTTTTTCATAAGCTGAAACAGATTCAGTCAGATTATTTAATTTATAATGAGCATCTGCAATGGCAAACCAATAATCTGGGTTTTCATCATCAATGTTTAAAGCTTTTTTATAGAAATGTAGGGATTCAAAATGGCGATCTTCAAAATCTAGCGTTACTCCAATTCCATACCAAGCATCAGCCATTTTGGTGTCCATTTTAACGGCTTTTTTGTAAAATGAACGAGCCTCATCCATTTTCTCTAGCTTTTCGTAACACTCGCCCATAGCGCAATAAGTGTCGGCATTTGGTGGTTCGTACTCAAAAGTTTGGCGATAAACCTCAATAGCCTCATTAAAGCGGTCTAATTGTACTAAAGCATTTCCTTTATTAAAGTATGCCGAAGCAAAACTTTCTTTGATTAAGATGGCATAATCATAAGCATCAATGGCTTTTTCAAACAAACTTAATTTATGGAAAGCGTTACCTAAATTATACCAGGCCGCAAAGGAGTAAGGTTCGCTATCAATATATTGCTCGTAAAATAGAATGCTTTCTTCCTGTTTATCCAAAACATCATAACAAAACGCCATTTCATACAAGGCGTCTTGGTTTTCCATGTTGTTTTCTAAACAGAGTTTCAGATATTTTATGGCTTCTTCATAATCGCCCATATTTTGGTAAACAAAAGCAATCTGCATCAAAACCTCATCTTTAACCTCTGCCATTTCCAAAGCTTTTTTCAGGTTTTCGAGGGCATCATCATGGCGATCCATACTTTCAAATATGTTGCCTTTGATCATGTAAATATCAGCATCAGAAGGCTCAAGCATTTCTGCTTTTTCTAAAGACTCAAAAGCTAGGTCTATTTCATTGGTAAAAACATGTAACTGTGCTTTTTTAATATGAAAAATTGCGGCAAAAGGATGTTGGGAAACTGCATATTCTATTACTTGTAAACCTTTAATTGGGTCGTTTTTATCGATGTAATAATCGATAATATTTTCAAAAGCTAAGGCATCAAAAAAGTATTGATCCTGATTACGGATCATTTCTTCGTAACGCTGTACTGATAGTTTTGGGTCTTCAGTAAACTCAAATTCAAAGTCATCTTCCATGTTTGGTATAGATTTTAAAGAGAACGTTTATTAAATCACAATATTAAAAAGACCAACGCCTTTGAACGTATTATTACTCTCAAATTATAATTTTTAATTAAAACTACCTTAATTTATTTATCCACAAATAAATTAGGCTTCTGTTAATTTATTGATTTTTAAAGTTCTAAGTAGAATTTATGAACTTTGCTCAACATCGGCGAAAGCTAAATTATTAATATTTTGATGCGTTGTTCTACAAATCTCTATATTTAAAATCTTAATTAGATAATTATTATGGGCAAATTGGTAACAGAGTTTAACGACTATCGTACAAAAATGAACAGCCGTATTTCTGAAACGGCAAATATTAATATGAAACGTTTTTTGGCCTTGGATAATACCACTTATGCCGATGGCGCTTTAAATATGAAGACAAAGGAAATGTTGGGATTGGTTGCTTCTATGGTTTTGCGTTGTGATGATTGTATTAAATACCATTTAGGAAAATGCCATGAAGCGGGAGTAAATACCGAAGAAATGAACGAGATTTTTATGATTGCCAATTTGGTTGGCGGTTCTATAGTCATCCCTCATTACAGAAGAGCGGTAGAATATTGGGATGAGTTAATTGGGGTTGATGTAAATAACTAAAATGTTTTGATATTTTCCTCACTCTACTTTATTACAAACTTATCTCCATTTATAAAAAGACTCATTTTTACATCTTTGAATTTGATGAGTTTATTATCTCCAATCAATCCATCTGTTTGCATCTCAGAAAATTTTATAACCTGACTTTCGCCAGCAACGGAAGCAGTTTTTTGATGGATTATTAACGCAGTGCTTTCATCAATACCAATGCAATCGAAATTAGGTTTGGCCTCTAAAGCAGAAAGTAAACGATTATAACGACTTTTTTTTATGTAATGTTGATCAATAATCACAGAATCTAATAGACCTAAACCTTCCTGAAACTCGATGTTGTTTTTCCAAAGTTTATCAAAGGTTTCTTT
>JACMNZ010000225.1 GCA_014378285.1 Pseudopedobacter sp. | reverse complement strand
TCATAATTTTTATTACTTTCTATAGCTTGCTTTATAGCACTGATATCTGGATGTGGTGCATCTGCTAAAATCAGAATTTTTTCTTTTCCGTCTAAAACTTCCACAAAAATTGTTTGTGCATTATTTTCTAACGTTAATTCATCTTTAATAGCCGTAGCCTGAATAACAATTTTTTGAATTCCTTTTTTCTTTGTTTCTAAATTGATTTTGAACGTTTTATTCCAATTATCTTTACCAATACTTAAAGCAATATTTTTAGCTTGACCATCATTAGTGGTAATTTTTAAAGTAGAATTTAAACCCTTTGCCATAAATGCAGAAACTGGAATTTCTATTTCATGATCGTTACCCAAATACACCAAATTATTATAATTGATAGGAGAAACAATCAAATCTTTTTTTGGAATGGTATCGCCTAAGCTGATGGTATAAATAGGAAATAATTGTTTTTTTACTTCGGTAAGTGGATTTGAGCCACGGTTATAAATACCATCAGATGCAAAAATTAAGGCACCAATATTTTGATTAGGATATTGCTCATTTATATAGTTAAAAAGCTGTGAGAAATCTGTTTGCTTTTGGTTCTGTTTAAAATTGAAATCGTTATTTACGCCGTCGCCAAAACTCAAAGTTTTGACCTCGTAATTCTCAGATAAATTGGAAGCCAGTTTTTTAAAATCTTGATGATATTTTAAACTATCAAAACTTTTATCACCTGCAAAAGCAATAGAAGAAGAAGCGTCTTGAGCAATGATAATCAGTGGTTTTTCTAATCTTTGTTTAATAGATTTTAAAAGTGGCGAGAGCAATAAAAAAGATAGCATACTGATGATTAAAAATCTTGTGGCAAAAAGAATTGCTTTAAGATTTTTATTATCTAGATTACTTTTTTGATACAATAACCAAGCAAACGCAAAACCCAAAAGTAAACAGGGAACAATGAGCCAGGCGCTTAAATCGTTAAAAAGTAATGAAAATAATAAAGGCATATTTAGGTAAATATGAGGTTTTATGTATTGGAAAGGAAATTAAAATTTGATTTACAAAGAAGAGCGAAGAAAAACTTCGCTCTTTAAATCTTGATTCTTGTATCTTAAAATCTTGCTTCTATTAAAGCATTCCTCCACAAACGCTCAAAACTTGTCCTGTTATGTAAGCACTCATATCAGAAGCTAAAAACACACAAACATTTGCTATATCTTCCGTTTCTCCTGCCCTTTTCAATGGAATATCTTTTTCCCATCCTTCAACAACCTTTGGGTCTAAAACCTCTGTCATTTCTGTACGGATAAAACCAGGTGCAACCACGTTGCTACGTATATTTCTTGAACCTAATTCTTTAGCGACAGACTTTGTAAAACCAATAATCCCAGCTTTGGAAGCTGCATAGTTTGCCTGACCAGCGTTTCCCTGAACGCCAACAATAGAACTCATATTAATAAAAACACCTTTACGGTTTTTCATCATGATTTTAGAGGCAGCTTTTGTAGTGTTAAAAACAGATTTTAAGTTAACTTCTATCACATCATCAAAATTTTCCTCGCTCATACGCATCAACAAGCCATCTTTTGTAATTCCCGCATTGTTTACTACGATATCTAAAGTACCAAAATCAGCAACAACATCACTAATCAATTGCTCTGCTTCAGCATATTTGGAAGCATCAGAACGGTAACCTTTTATTTGTGTTCCAAAACTTTTTAATTCTTGCTCTAAAGCTTCGCCTTTTTCTACGGATGATAAATAGGTAAAAGCCACATTAGCGCCATGTTCTGCAAATTTTTCTGCTATTTTACGTCCTATTCCTTTAGATGCGCCAGTAATTAAGGCGGTTTTTCCTTCCAGTAATTTCATGATTGTTCAAGTATAATATGTTGTGAAAATAGGTATTTTTTAGAAAAGGGTAGAAATTTAAAAAGTTTTGGAGTTATTGATGTTCTTACAAAAGAAGAAATAAAATAAATTCTAGTTCTCTTCTTCTCTCAATTTTTTGATCTTTTCCAAAGCCATCACATCAATTTGATCTTTTGGTCGATTAGCTGCTTTTTTAGCCATAATCAATTGGTTGATATGTAGAAATGGGACTTTTACATTTTCAATTTCTGCAATGGAAGCTAAATCATAAGCTTGATCAAAAGTATATTCATCCAAGCCTTTAACGGTTGTCATAATATCTAATCTTACTCCATTATCTAAATAAAAGTCTGTCCAACCGGGAATAAACTGAATGGTTAATAAAGATTTAAAATCTCCCAAACCAACACTCTTAAATACTTGATAAAGATTTTCTCTATTGGTAGATGTGTCTTCAATCCAAATATCAATATCAGAAGTAGTTCTGTAATATCCATGAAAATTTGTTGCAACTCCACCAATCATAATAAATTTCAAACCTATTTGATTTGAAATTCTCCAAAAATTTATAAAAGTTTCATCGTAAATATCCATGAAAAATTATTTTTCGGATTTATGAGTAATTTTTGCATTCCTAAAAGAATTATTCATTTTCATTAAAGTAGTCATCATTAAAAAACGCTCAGTATAAGAATGTTTTAGCGCATTTCT
>JACMNZ010000224.1 GCA_014378285.1 Pseudopedobacter sp. | reverse complement strand
GATTTTCTGGCAGAAGCGCCTACTTTGCAAACACAGAGTTAAGGTTTCCTGTAACTTCTTTTAGAAACTACATTTTTACTGGAGATTTTGGAGTTTATGGTTTCTATGATATAGCAAAAGTGAATAACAACTTTGTTGAAAATAAACAGTGGCACCAGGGTTATGGTCCAGGAATCTATTTAAATCTCTACAAAAAATTATTAGTAACAGCGGGATATGGTTTTTCTAAAGAAGGCCGGCGTCTTTCTTTTGATTTTGGCTTTAGGTTTTAAAAGACTACGAACTTTCAGACTAAAATTTATTAAAGTCGATTTTCTTTTAAAGAGAAATCGACTTTTTTATTCTAAGTTCTTAAATTTATTAGGTAAAATTTTCTGCTTAAGAAAACACGTTTTACAAAATCAAAAATCAACTTTCTTATATTCTATCTGATAAGAAGCAAAAACTCCTACCCCGCCATTTATGTTTGTAAAGAGCGAAACAGGTTCTGCAAATGGATTTCCACTTGCTTCATTATTCTTTTTAGATGCCTCTAGGTATTTAAAATATTCTTCAGTAGACTTAATGAATATTCCTCTATAATAATTTTTTATGTTTTGTCCTTGTTGATTAGATATAATTATTAAATTGTTAAATGATGCAGAAACATTGTCTAATTTATCGTTTTCATCACTAACCAAATAATTGCCAGCGGCTTGAGTTTGCTGAATTAATTGACCACCAAAATTTTGTTCATATATAACTACTAACCTAAATTCATAAAAGTTATTAATTGCTTTTTCATCTACCTGCTTTAATATTATTTTATCATTTCTTCTATCAGCTTTTTTAGAACCCTGTTTAATTTCAATCTCTGCACCAACAACTTTTTTAGGGATTTTTGTTGTTGCTGTTGCTAATTTACCATCCAACGTTAAGACACTCAAAGTATAGGTTGCATCCTCTAAAAGTGGCATTTCTTTAGTTGCAAGTATAAAAGCAATATTTCTTGGAGACCATTTTAATGTTTTTGTAATTGTTCCATTAGTAATAGTTACCGTTGCTTTTGTAGCATCTTTTAAAAGTTGATTCCTATCATTTTGTTGATCAAAGTAGTTCTTGGTGTAATTTAGGTTCACTTTAATAGTATCATCTGTCGGGCAAATAAAACTTTCCACGACTATCTGGGTAGGTTCATTCACAAAATCATAATCAACCTCTTTTCTGCAACCTGCAAAAATCAAAAGCATTAAAGCTATTAATGTATATTTCATTTTCATAACTTTAAAATTTATAAGACCAAGAGACTGACGGAACAATAGGAAAAAGGGCAACTTTATAAAGCTTTGTTTTTCCATTGTTATCGGTATCAATATCGTAAAAGAATGGATTTAACCTGCTATAAACATTATATATTCCAATCTCAAAAGTTCGCTCCGTTCGTTTTTTCTTTTTATAAAATTGAATGCCTAAATCTGCCCTATGGTAATTCTCAGCTCTAAAACTTCCTCTTTTATTATAATCCGAAACGCCATAAGCATTTCTATATCCAGAAGTTTGACCGTTCAATCCATTATTTGTACTTGCAAAAAAAGTACTTCGTGGAATATTAACTGGGTTTCCACTGCTAAAAACAAAACTAGCATTCAGCTTTATTTTTGGCGAATATTGATATAATGCAACAATAGAAAAATCGTGTCGCCTATCTTGTCTCGGGTTAAAAGGTTCTCCATTATTAATCTCGGCAAACTGATGTACGGTTTCTGATAAGGTATAGCCAATCCAACCGTTAAGTTTACCTGTTTTCTTTTGTAAAAAAAACTCAATGCCCTTGCTAGTTCCATTACCAGCAGTTATGTTATCCTCATAATTAATTTTCGGAGTAGCATCATCGGGTATATTAATATCAAAAAAAGATGCACCTTCTTTATAGGATAAAATATTACCCAAAGTTTTATAATAGGCCTCAACAGAAAACTGTAACGATTTTTCAGTTATTTCTTTAGAGAAACCTAAAGCAATTTGATTGGCTAATTCTGGAGCAGTCCTTTTGGTAGATGGCACCCATAAATCTGTTGGAAAACCAACGCCTGTACTAGATAATAAATGCAAAAACTGGTGCATCAGGGCATAAGACGCTTTGATAGCTGTGGTAGAATTAATCAAATATCTGGCAGAAAACCTAGGTTCTGCATAAGTATAATTTGCGCCATCTGCATTGAAATTGCTTGCTCTTAAACCAAGGTTCATCCCTATTTTATTGCTCAAACGCCATTCGTCCTCCACATAAATATTTCCTTCATAGCTATCATATTTTTGAACTTCATTTTGTCGCAACGCAATATCTGGATCTTTAACAATAAACGCATTTGGTATAAAGCGATGTGCCGTACTTTTAATACCGAATTTTAAAGTATGGTTGCTGTTAGCAAAATAATCTACGTCATACTTCAAACTAAAATCCCTAATTGACGAATTATAAGTGGAGCTATAAATACCGTCAGGATATTCTTCTTCATAAGAATTTTGCAGCCTATATCTGCTAAAGATTAAAGTAGTGTTTGTAAAAAGTTTTTTTGATAGAATATTGTTCCACCTAAAAGTGGAAGTAGCATTTCCCCATTTAAAATTTGCTTTTTCGCTATCGTTTTTTTCGTATCTGTAATTAGCATACAATTTATCATTACCAAAATAACCACTTATAAAAATCCTGTTTCTATCGTTAATATCCGCTTGAAACTTAGTGTTTAAATCATAAAAATAATATCCTGTGCTTTGCCCCTTCTCCAAAAACGGCTGAACCAAAATGTCCGCATAAGTTCTTCTTCCTGAAATCAAAAAAGAAGATTTGTCTTTTTTGATTGGCCCTTCTAAAGTCATTCTTGCAGATAATAAACCAAAACCTGCTTCGCCATGAAATTCCTTCTTATTACCATCTTTCATATTCAGGTTTAAAACCGATGATAATCTTTCGCCATAACGGGCTGGGAAACCTCCTTTGATCAACTCCACACTTTTTAAAGCATCGCCATTAAACAAAGAGAAAAAACCAAATAAATGGTTTGCGTTATATACCACGGCATCGTCTAAAATTATCAGATTTTGATCCGGACTGCCACCTCTCACATAAAAACCGCTGCTCCCTTCCGTTCCTTTTTGAATTCCCGGCAATAGCTTAATCACCTTAAAAACATCTTTCTCTCCTAAAATTGCTGGTATTTCTTTTATCTGTTCAATAGGAATTTCTATCGTACTCATTACAATTTGTTCTGCAATGTTTTGCTTTGAAGTTGAGGTTACAATAACCTCATTTAGCTGGTTTTGCGAATTAAGCTTAAAATCTAAACTGCTGTTTTTATTGAGATTAATTAGCGTATCTATTAATTTATAACCAGCTACACTCACCCTAAAATTATATTCGCCTTTAGACAAAGTGATTGAATAAAAGCCATAATTATTAGATTGAAACTGTTTATTTAGCTTTTCTACAATGATGTTTGCACCAGGTAGTGTTTCTTCAGATTTTAATTCTCTTACAAAACCACTGATTGTAAAGTTGGTTTGGGAGAATACGGGAATTGCTGTTATTAGAAAAATGATAAAAAGTAAGTTTTTTTTCAAAGGCTAGGTACTTAATAATTCTCAAGTATATGAAATTTAAATAAATACAGGAAGATTTATTATATTCTTGATCCGGGAAATTATTAAATGCAAACCATCGTCTTTTAAGTGCCGTCATTTTTGGGCGTAATAGAAAAGTAATTGCCTCTTAAAAAATATTACCACCCAAAATCAACTTTCTTTTTAATATCTGGATGCAAACTATAATGAACAGGGCAATTTAAACCTGCGTTTTCAAGGATTTTCTTCTGCTTATCAGAATAATTTGCTTTTTTAGGGAAATCAAAGTTTACATGAATTTCTGAAATTCTTCTTGGTTCGGCTGCCATAATTTTTGTAACCTCCGCAGTTGAGCCATCCATATCAATGCCATGAGTTTTAGCTGCAATGCCCATTATCGTAAACATACAATCAGCTAAAGAAGTTGCCAATAAATCTGTTGGAGAAAAAGCTTCCCCTTTACCTTGATTATCTACGGGCGCATCGGTTATAATTTCTTTTCCTGATTGTAAATGGGTTGAAGTGGTTCTTAAACCACCATTGTATACTACTTTTGAAGTTGCCATAATCTTATTTTTTTCAAATCTAATAATTTAT
>JACMNZ010000223.1 GCA_014378285.1 Pseudopedobacter sp. | reverse complement strand
TTATGTTGTATCAGACTACGCCAAAAAGAAATATAAAATATTCAGAGTTTTTGGATGATAAAATGATGATTATTTCGGCTATTAGGGCTGGTATTCCATATTCTTTATTTGAGGTAATACAAGAGCAAGCGCCATTTACGGAGACAGATTGGGCAGATTTTTTAGATATTTCTACCAAATCATTGCAGCGGTATAAAGTTGCTCCTTCTCATCACTTTAAGTCTATCCATTCAGAAAAAATCATTGAAATGGCAGAAGTTACCAAAGCGGGTTTAGATTTTTTTGGTGATATAGAAAAACTTAAACTATGGTTAAATACTCCTAATTATGCCTTGGCAAGTTTAAAGCCTATAGAACTTTTAAAAGATTCTTATGGTAAAGAATTGGTATTAACAGTACTAAGCAATATGGGTCACGGGATTTTTATTTAATGGAAGTTTTTAGACTTACGAGAGAAAAATATGCAGACTCACTTTCTGGAAAAGGGTCTTCTATTAAGGGAGCTAGATGGAATTCGGTAGGAGTGGAGCTGATTTATACTGCAGGTAACCGTTCTTTAGCAATGGCAGAAGTTGCGGTTTACCTAACTTTAGCCACTTTACCAGACGATTTTATAATGCTGACTATCCAAATTCCAAATTCTATTGCTGTTAAAGAATTATTTATGGAAGAATTACCATTGAACTGGAATCTTTTCCCACATCCTTCGGCAACTCAAAAATTTGGAAATGAATTTGTAATTAAGAATAAATTTTGTGTTTTAAAAATCCCATCCGTCGTAACAAAAGGTGATTTTAATTTTCTCATTAATCCAATCCATAAGGATTTTAAGTACATAAAAATCTCTAAATCAGAAAAATTCCCTTTTGATAAACGTATTTTTAAATAATTGGAAATGACAGGACATTATTTTGAAAACGAGCTGGTTAAAATGCATTATTATCAATTTGGAAAAGGTGATAAGGTGATGTTATGTTTTCATGGATATGGTATGCATGGTAAACAGTTTAAAGTTTTAGAGGAAAGTTTTGGTGATGATTATACTTTTTATGGTTTCGATTTATTTTTCCATAAAAAAACTAAACTGATTGATCAAAGCGTAAAAAATGTTAAAAAGGGAATAACCAAAAAAGAATTGAGCGATCTTTTTCTTGCTTTTTGCGATTCAAAATCAATTGATAAATTTTCAATTATCGCTTATTCAATGGGTTCATTTTATGCAACCGCTTTGGTAGAGGAAATTCCCAAAAGAATTGAAAAATTTATAGTTGCTGCACCTTCCAGTTTAAATGCGGGTAAAGTAATTACTTTTTTGAGTAGTAATATAATTGGGAATAAAATTTTAGAACGATTAGCTTTAAGCGATAATGGAATGTTGCGTTTACTTTCATCATTAAAAAAAACCAAAATTATTGATGGAAAGGCGTATGAAATTTTATATCGAGAGATTGCTACGCCAGAATTAAGGTTTAGTTTTTACGCGTGTACTTCTTATTTGAGATTTCTAAAACTCGATACTCAGAAATTTATTCACCACCTAAACAATCATCATATAAAAAGTATTTTTATTTTTGGAAAGAGAGACAAAAGCTATCCTGCAAAAATTGGGAGAGCCATAATCCCTCAAATAATTAATGCCAAGCAATTAATCATTGATGAAAACCATGATATGATTAACCAGAATTTTGCCCAACATTTATCAAGTTGTCTAAATGATCATTAAAGCCAAACCACTTCCAGTTTCCATAATTAAAGCCACAGGTTATTTTATTACTTGGTTTTTTCGTAGACGGTTTAACAAAATGGTTATTAATGGGATCCCTATTAAGGATAATCATTCTTATTTATTAATGTGTAATCATTTTAGTTTTTGGGATGGCTTTTGGGCAGCTTATTTAGCTTTAAACGCTATACATAAACAACAAGAACTGAAAGGTTTTTATATTATGGTATTAAAGAAACAAATGCAGATGAATCCTTGGTTAAAGTATTTCGGGTGTTTTTCTGTTGCTCCAGGAACTACAACAGTAATTGAGAGTTTAAATTACGCCGCCCAATTATTAGATAATCCCGGGAATTTAGTATTGATTTTTCCTCAAGGAAATTTGGAGTCTAATCATGTAAGAAATATTGTAATGAAGGATGGAATAAATACAGTTATTCCTAAAATAAAAGGAGATTGTCAGTTGATTTGGAGTAGCAACTTGATTGAATATTTTGAGAACTTAAAACCTTCTGTATATTTTCATCTTTTAGATGCAGGTACAAATCATGATTTTAAATTTGCTGAGTTTGATAAAAGAGTTAATTCTCATCATAAAGAAGCAATCAAAAAGCAATTCAGGTTTACTGATGATTAATCTACTTTTACACCTTTCCAAAAAGCCACATAACCTTTAATTTCCTTTGCAGCATCTTTTGGGTTTGGGTAGTACCAAGCAGCATCGGCGTTTTCTTTTCCATCCACTTCTAAAGAATAATAAGAAGCTTCACCTTTCCAAGGACAGCTTGTATGTTTAGTAGAGGATTTAAGTAAATCTTTCTTTATTGAAGATGCAGGAAAATAATGATTATTCTCCACAACTATAGTGTCATTGCTTTCTGCTATTATTTGTCCGTTCCAAGTCGCTTTCATAATTATAGAATTTAAATTAACAAACGGTAGATTTTAGTTTTTGTTTGATTTGAAGTTGAATTAGCAAGACGGAGTAGAATCTATAATTTATTTAATGAACACTTTAACGATAGGAACAACATCTCCGCCGTAGTCTGACAAGCTTTTTTTGCTAATAAAGATTAACAAATAACAAAAAAAGATATATCCGCCAGCTGGCGGAGTATAAAAACGCCCAAATAATAAAAATCAATATAATTTTATTTGATTGAGCGGGAATTAATTGTTTGGAAAAGTAGCTAAAACTGTAATTCCACCTTTAACCATTTCATTTAAATTAACATGAACTTGTGTGCCTAATGGTAAAAAAACATCTACTCTTGATCCAAATTTAATGAAGCCGAATTGTTCACTTTGTTTTACGGGGTCGCCTTCTTTTATGTACCAAACAATTCTTCGGGCTAAAGCTCCTGCAATTTGGCGGTACAAAATTTTAACACCCTTTTCATGCTCCACAACAGTTGTTGTTCGTTCGTTTTCTGTACTAGATTTCGGGTTCCAAGCCACTAAATATTTTCCTGGATGATATTTAAAATATTTCACAATCCCGTTTATTGGGTTGCGATTTACATGTACGTCAATTGGCGACATAAAAACTGAAATCTGTAATCTTTTATCCTTAAAATATTCTGATTCTTCTGTTTCTTCAATTACTACCACCTTTCCATCTGCAGGGCAGATTATTTGTCTTTCATTAGTATTCCAGGCTCTTGTTGGGCTACGGAAAAACTGTAAAATGGTTATAAATAAAAATAGTGAAACAGCATACCATAACCATACAAACCAAGTAACATTTGGGATATAATAATTAACTATCCAATTGGTAACAAATATGAATAAAACGCAAATTGCGAGTGAGGTATAGCCTTCTTTATGGATGGTCATGTGTTTTTAGTTTGTTAGTTTTTTAGGTTATTATAGTTTATTAGTTTAGTAGGCTTGTAAAACCTCAAAATATTAGCTCATTAGCAAATTAGTTTATTGGGCTTAAATATATTTTTTTTGCAAAAATACTAATAAGTAATTAAATAGAGATAAACGAATATCACAGGGGCAGATAATAATAAGCCGTCGAAACGATCTAGTAAACCGCCATGACCGGGCAAAATTTTTCCTGAGTCTTTGATTTCGATACTTCTTTTAAACATAGACTCTACCAAATCGCCTAGGGTACCAAAGCAAGAGATGATAAATGCCATGATTATCCAATGATAAAAGGGATAATCGGTAAAAAAGAAGGAAATGATATAACCTATTAAGACACTGGTAAAAATTCCGCCTATAAATCCTTCCCATGATTTTTTTGGTGAATGTCTTTCAAACAATCTATGCTTGCCGAGTTTTACTCCAAATAAGTAAGCTCCGGTATCGTTTGCCCAAAGCATTAGAAAAAATCCTAAAGCTAAATGAAAATTATAACTACCAGATATAAAAGCAATAACTACGTAAAAGATAAATGGAACAACTGCGTAAATCAATCCTAAAAAGGTGTATGCGATATTACTGAAAGGAAGCTTTGACTTTTTGTAGAGCTCTCTAATAAAAATCCCGAAGAATAGTGGGATATTTATCAAAAGCCATTTGGTTTCAAACTCAATAAAAAATCGGCCAGCAATAGAAGCAAAAAGAATAACTGCTGCCACGTAACCAATTGTTCTATGCGGTCTTAAGCCCGTTGTTTTAACCAAAGTGAAAAACTCTATTAAACAAACTAAGCTCAAAAACATATAAAAACCAACAAAAACATAAGCTCCGGTTAGCAATGATGCTAACATCACCAAAACAAAGATTATTCCTGTTATAGCCCTAGTTTTCATTTATAAATCGTTTTCTACGATAATTGCTAAAGCCTTATCAAAGTTTTCTTGATTGACATGCACCTCTACCTCGCCAAATTTATAAGACGAATCTTGTTTGTTCATGATAATGGCGTCAATGTCATGATCAACCAAAACTTGTTTTACCATTTCAGATTGAAAGAATTGGTTGGAGGTGTAAATTTTAACCCAATTGTTAGTCATAAGTTGTTTTAATTGTTTTTTCTTTTGTTTTTTTAAAGAAGATAATTAGCAAAATTAAAGTAATTATCGCACTAATAAGATAGCTATAATTATTAAATGATGTTTCATTATCTAGCTTGTCTAAGCTTTTACCTTGTTTTTGATAAACATAAGCCATTACAACCGCACTTCCATTATTTAAAAAATGTCCTAAAATAGCTAACCAAATACTTCTTCCATAAACCAAAACATATCCAAATAAAGCTCCTAAAAACATCCTTGGTAAAAAGCCGTAAAACTGCATGTGTATGCTACTAAAAATTATGGCCGTAACCCAAATGGCTACATGATGATTTTTAAACCATTGGCCAAAGATATTTTGCATCCCACCTCTAAAAAAAAGCTCTTCGCCAATGGCTGGAATAATGGCAATCATCAAAATATTGATAGCTAAATCGCCATAATCTTTCATTATCAATAATTTTTTTGTCAGGATAGCGGCTTCTTGCTCACTTTGTTTCATCCAAATTTCTAGGCTTTTAAGTGAATCTGGCAAGCTCATTTTTTGGTTGATTAATGTTATCCATTCAAACAATGGAGAAGAAAATAACATAATTGCGAAGACCAACAACAACAGAATTCCACGCAAAGGATTATCGAAATAAAAATATTGAGTAGGTTTTTTTTCTATGATGTAAGCAAAAGCGATAGGACCGGCGATAAACATACCAAAGGAACTGCTAATTTGTAATGCCTGAATAAAACCAATATCCATACTTGCGATATTGCCACCAGATAATTTAGATATATCAAAACCAATACTGCTAGTTAAAAAGTATATTATTAATCCAATGGCTGTAAAAACAAATGTGCCAACAATGGCCATAATTATCAAAAACATAAGCTGTACAAAAGGATGATACGCCGTTGACTTTTGCATGTAGACCATAATAAATTCTTTTTGGTAAGTTTGCGGTTAAATTACAGAATAGATTTTTGAATGTCGGTTAAAATCGGAAATATTGATTTAGGAAACTTTCCGTTGTTGCTTGCGCCGATGGAAGACGTGAGCGATCCACCTTTTCGTTTTGTTTGTAAACAAAACGGAGTGGATATGATGTATACAGAATTTATATCTTCGGAAGGGTTGATTAGAGATGCTGCAAAAAGCAGGCAAAAGTTAGACATCTTTGAATATGAAAGGCCTATTGGCATTCAAATTTTTGGTTCTGAGATTGACCACATGAGGCAAGCTTCAGAAATTTCGTCTATGGCAAATCCAGATTTAATTGATATTAATTATGGCTGCCCTGTAAAAAATGTAGCTTGTAAAGGCGCTGGGGCAAGTTTGTTACAAGATATTGATAAGATGGTAGCCATGACATCTGCCGTTGTTAAAGCAACACATTTACCTGTGACTGTAAAAACTAGATTAGGTTGGGATGATAACACTAAAAATGTTTATGAAGTTGCAGAGCGTTTGCAAGACGTTGGAATTCAAGCACTAACTATTCATGGTAGAACTCGTTCACAAATGTACAAAGGTGTTGCCGATTGGAGTTTAATTAAGGAAATCAAAAGAAATCCTCGTATAAAAATTCCTATTTTCGGTAATGGAGATATAGATTCGCCAGAGAAGGCGGCCAATTGGAGATTAGAATACGAGGTTGATGGGATAATGATTGGAAGAGCTGCCATTGGTTATCCTTGGATATTTAGGGAGATAAAACATTAT
>JACMNZ010000222.1 GCA_014378285.1 Pseudopedobacter sp. | reverse complement strand
TTCATCAATATCTGAAGTGCTCATTCCAGCATTTTTCAAAGCAGATTTACAAGGATCGATAGTTCTTTTGTTTAAATCAGAAGCTAAAGATTCAAATTTTGCTTTTGATAAAGAACGTACCAAGTGTTTTGGTCCGCTAGCATCAGCAGTAATGTATGGTAAATTAATTTCTGTAGAAGTTGTACTAGAAAGTTCAATTTTAGCTTTTTCGGCAGCTTCTTTTAAACGTTGTAATGCCATTGGATCTTTAACTAAATCCATTCCATTTTCGGTCTTGAATTCGTTAGCCAACCAATCAATAATTACTTGGTCAAAATCATCACCACCTAAATGTGTATCTCCGTCTGTAGATTTTACTTCAAAAACGCCGTCACCTAACTCAAGGATAGAAACGTCATGAGTACCACCACCACAATCAAAAACCACAATCTTCATGTCCTTATTGGTTTTGTCTAAACCATAAGCAAGTGCAGCGGCAGTTGGCTCATTGATGATTCTTTCTACTTTTAAACCAGCAATTTCACCAGCTTCTTTAGTTGCTTGGCGTTGTGCATCGTTAAAATAAGCAGGAACAGTAATTACTGCTCTTGTAACTTCAGTACCTAAAAAATCTTCGGCTGTTTTCTTCATTTTTTGAAGAATCATCGCAGAAAGTTCTTGTGGAGTATATTTACGATCGTCAATTTCTACTCTTGGCGTATTATTATCACCTTTAACAACTTTGTAGGGTACACGGCCAATTTCGGTTGTAACCTCATTAAAGCTGTTACCCATAAAACGCTTAATTGAATAAATGGTCTTGGTAGGGTTAGTAATTGCCTGGCGTTTTGCAGGATCACCAACTTTACGTTCTCCACCTTCTACAAATGCAACAATAGATGGTGTAGTACGTTTACCTTCACTGTTTGCTATAACTACGGGCTCGTTACCCTCCATTACGGCAACACAAGAATTGGTAGTTCCTAAGTCGATTCCGATAATTTTTGACATGTTTATATAATTTTGTTATTTACTATTATACTATTTGAAATCTATTTAACAAGCAATGTGCCAATAAGAAAATGGCAGTTAAACCCATTTCATTGACATAATTTAGGTTATAAGTAGTCAGAAATTGCTAAAATGTTAATGACAGCTTGACAGACTATTATATGGAAATGAATTTGGATTATCTTTTTACTGATAGTTATATTATGTTTGCGATTTTATACGATAAAAATATATTCAGTAAATTAATTCCCATTACGTGAATAAATTCCCCAAAAATTCTATATTTAACTTTATTCTTTTAAATAAATACTTAGTTTAAAAATTTAATATTTAAACTAAATTGCTCCTTGTTTAGGAAAAGATAAAAATCAGTTTAGATTATAAATATTTATAAACAATTGATTTTAAAAATTTTAAATATTTAATTGACTTATACAAAGCTTAAATATTATATTTTATGAGTATTTAAATTGTTTAGATTTTATTTTGAGATTATAATTTAGCCTCAATATAATACATAAGTGCCAACTCAAAATTTTTAGGCACTTTTTATGCATGTATATTTTGGATATATTAAATACAAATGATAATAGAACATAAAAATGAAATTGCGAGGAAAAGGATTCTATTAGTTGATGATGAAGTGGCAATTTTAAAATTACTTGAATTTATTCTAAAAAAAGATTACGATTTAGTTGTTAAAAATAACGGTTTTGATGCGCTTACTTGGTTAGACAACGGAAATATTCCTGATTTAATTATTTCTGATATGGAAATGCCTTATTTTGATGGAGCTGATTTTGTTAGATCTTTAAAGGTGAGTGGATATTTTAGAGATATTCCATTAATCGTTTTATCTGGATCAGAATCTTTAGAAAATATTAAAACGAGAATCCCCTATCCTATTAATGCATTAATGTCTAAACCGTTTAATCCATCAATATTAAAAGATAAAATAAAAATTATACTAAATTAGCGCATGCAATTTATAAATGTTAACGTAGAGAATAATCCTTCTTCTAATGCTATCGTTAATATTCTTTATTATTCTAATCTCTTTGATGAAGATATTGTTAAAATATTTGATCCTTCAGAATTCTTTTTAAAAAAAGCAGAAAGTATTAATGATCTTAAATACTACACACATATCATATCTACTTCTGATGTTTTTTCTGTTATTATTATTGAAGTAGATAATTCAAAGTTTCAAGAAGCCCAAGATTTTATACTTTCTCTAAAAACGAATTTCTATACAAAAAGCTTTACCACTATATTTCTACTATCAGAGCCTAGCAAACTGTTTGTAAAAAAAGCGATGGAAATTGGGGTCAGCGATTGCTATCATGCACCGGTTCCTTATGATGATTTAAAGGAAAGGGTAAAATTTCTAAATTTTTATAAAGCTTTACGATCTCAGGTTTCCCAGTTATCTCAAGTCCCTCAAGTAGTCTACAGAATTCCTATCTTAAAAAGATTATTAGATTTAGCGGTTGCAATTATTTCTATAATTATTTTAATTCCATTATTTGCTATTGTTGCTGTTTTAATAAAATTGGATTCTAATGGACCTATCTTTTATAATAGTAAACGTGTTGGAACTGGATACAAGATTTTTGATTTTTATAAATTTAGAACAATGAGGATAGGTGCTGAAGCAGAGATGGCAACTTTAGCTTCTAAAAATCAATATGAGAATTCTTCGTTTTTTAAATTTGAGAATGATCCAAGGGTTACCAAATTGGGTAATTTTTTAAGAAATACAAGCATAGATGAATTACCGCAACTTTGGAATGTTATAAAAGGAGATATGTCTTTA
>JACMNZ010000025.1 GCA_014378285.1 Pseudopedobacter sp. | reverse complement strand
TATCGCTTAATGCTGGTGTAATACCGGTAGTGTGGAACCAATCTGCACCTTCAAAAATTGCATCCCAATCAAATTCAGAGGCATCAGTTTCAGAGATAGAAGCATCTGCTCTATCATAAACTACTTGTGAAGCTCTCATAGCAGCACCGGTTTCTAAGAAATAAATTCCTAATCTTTTACCGCCCCTGGCAACAAATTTAGTATCAACACCATATCTGCGTAAATGGTTAATTGCAGCTTGGCCGATAGCGGTATCTGGCACTTTAGAAACAAAAACTCCGTTTAATCCATAATTACAAAGAGCAGCGGCAACGTTTGCCTCGCCACCTCCGTAGGTTACATCAAAACTATCGCTTTGTACAAATCTTTTAAAATCTGGGGTTGATAATCTCATCATGATTTCCCCTAGGGTTACTACTTTTTTAGACATCGTTTGTTTAATTTATTATGAAATATGGTTTATTTTAATTGAAATGATTTATGTAAATCACTCAAAACTAAACTTAAAAGAATATAAAAAAGAGGTTTGTACAAAAAAATCATCGGTAACGATTGCGTAGAAAGTTAAGGGTATAATGTGTCTCACCAGTATAAATTATCTATTTTAGTTTCCTCTTATATAACCTAATTATAAAATGGATAAAAAATCACTGCTTTTAAAAGCGATTACCGATCAAGGTATGCTTCCTTTATTTTTTCATGCTGATGAACAAAAAACAATTGATATTTCACAAGCTGTTTACGATGCTGGTGTTAGAGTAATTGAATATACAAACCGTGGAAAAGAAGCATTATCTAACTTTAAGAAACTAAAAGAAGCTGCTTTAAAATCTATGCCCGAATTAAAATTAGGTATTGGAACTATCAAAACACCAGAAGAAGCCCAAGATTTTATTGATGCTGGCGCAGATTTTATTGTTTGCCCTATAGTTACTCCAGAAGTTGCAGAGGTTTGTAAAAAAGCAGATTTACTTTGGATACCTGGTTGTATGACGCCTACAGAAATTTCTATAGCACAAAAACATGGTGCGGGTTTAATTAAAATTTTCCCAGCTAATATTTTAGGACAAGAATTTATATCCTCTATCAAAGAGCTATTTAGAGGGCAATTATTTATGCCAACAGGTGGTGTAGATTTAAGTAAAGAAAATATTAGTAGCTGGTTTAAAGCCGGCGTTTGCGCTGTGGGAATGGGGAGTAAACTCATTAGCAAAGACGTTATGGAAAGTGGAAATTACGAGCAACTAGCTAAAAATACCAAAGAGGTATTAGCGGTAATACAATCAATTAAATAACCAATAATGACATTAAACGAAAAGGTAGGTAAATATAGATGGACCATTTGCGGACTGTTATTTTTTGCTACCACTATTAATTATTTAGATAGGCAAGTACTGTCTTTAACGTGGAAAGATTTCATAGCTCCTGAATTTGGTTGGACCAATAATGATTATGGCAACATTACCGCCTTATTTTCAATTTTTTATGCCGTTTCTTTATTGTTTGCAGGCAGATTTGTTGATTGGTTAGATACAAAAAAAGGATTTTTATGGGCAATTGGTGTTTGGTCTTTTGGTGCTTGTTTACACGCTTTTTGCGGTATTGCAACATCCGGACTATTAACGGGAGATTGGTTTGTAGGTTTTGAAGGTGCAAAAGAAGCTATTAAAACTGTAAACAATACAGCCATGGTTGCTTCTACCAGTGTTACCTTGTTTATTTTTGCGAGATTTATTTTAGCCTTGGGTGAGGCTGGAAATTTTCCTGCAGCTATTAAAACCACGGCTGAATATTTCCCTAAAAAAGACAGGGCTTTTTCTACAAGTATATTTAACGCAGGAGCAACTGTTGGCGCTTTAGCGGCACCAATTACCGTTCCTTTTATTGCAGAAGCTTACGGTTGGGAAATGGCATTTTTAATTATTGGGGCTTTAGGTTTTGTTTGGATGGGATTTTGGGTTTTTATGTATGAAAAACCAGAGAAACATAAAAGAGTTACGCAAGCAGAATTGGCTTACATTCAACAAGATATTACAGCGGAAAGTAAAAAAATAGGATATGTACCAGAAACTGTTGATAAAGTTTCTTTTATTGATTGTTTTAAATACAAACAAACTTGGGCGTTTGCTTTTGGTAAGTTTATGACAGATGGTGTTTGGTGGTTCTTCTTATTTTGGACTCCTGCTTACTTAAGTTCTGTTTATAAAATTAATTCAGCCGAAGCAGCATTTCCTTTGTTCATTTTATATGCCATTACTTTATTATCAATAATTGGAGGCTGGCTACCTACTTATTTTGTAGATAAAAAGGGAATGAATCCTTATGATGGAAGAATGAGATCCATGCTAATTTTTGCATTTTTCCCTTTATTAGCGATGGTTGCACAACCTTTAGGTCACCTAACTTATTGGTTACCTGTAATCATTATAGGTATTGCAGGTGCAGCGCATCAAGCTTGGTCTGCCAATATATTTACTACCGTAAGTGACATGTTCCCTAAAAAAGCCATAGCAACAATTGTTGGTATTGGCGGTTTAGCTGGCGGTATCGGTTCTACATTTATCCAAAAAGGTTCAGGACTATTATTTGATTATAGCAAAACAACCAATATGAATTTTTTGGGATTTAAAGGCATTGAAGCTGGATATTTCATCGTTTTTTCTGTTTGCTCTGTTTGTTATTTAATTGGCTGGGTAGTAATGAAGGCCTTAGTGCCAGAATATAAGCCTATTACAACGCTATAATTTTTTATAATCATTGATATTAAGGAGGTTTCTTAGCGGAAATCTCCTTTTTTGTTTTAATTATTTTGGGCGTTTATACACGCTTTCCGCTATATCTTTTTTGTCTAACCCTTCGACTCCGCTCCGGATGACAAAAAAAGGATGCCGCTTCAATCGTTAACGCTTATTATTAATATAAACCTCTGCTTAAATTTTGGCTAGTTTATGTTAACAACAACCACTATTAAAGATAATTTCAATCAAAACATTTTACTGCTTTTTATCTTTTTAGATAAACATCATTTAATTGCTAATATGGTTTCTAATAAAGAGTTAGAATTTTTGCGCACAAAAGGAGATTTATCCGCAGATGAATTTGTAAATCTTTATTTTTCTGATGTTGATAAACGCGAGAAATTAAATATTGAACTTAAAAAATTAGCTAAAAACAGTGATTGGAATTTATTTTTAACTCAAATTCCCGAGGCATCCTTTTTTGATTTAGAAATCAAAAAGATAATTCCTCCTTCTCAAAGGGAAATCGAAAATGCTAAAAAGTTTTTCAAAGATAAAGAGCAGTCTATTCTTCAACTTTTAGGCCTTCTTTCTTTGCCTTATTGTTATGCTGCCGCAGATGGCGCAAAAGTGCTTTATTTAACAGAAAGGATGTATAAAGATGTGCAGAAACGTTTAGAAGAAACTGCAGTTTTTATTAATGCAATGATGCAGAAAGATGCTTTAGAAGAAAGCGGAGCGGGTAAAACACAAGCTTTTAAGGTAAGGGTTATGCATGCCGCTGCAAGATTTTACCTTAAAAAACAAGATTGGGATTATTCTTTGGGCTATCCGGTAAATCAAGAAGATATGGCAGGTACCAACCTTTCTTTTTCATTAATTGTGATACGTGGACTAAGAAAAATGGGTTTTTCGGTTAGTTATCAAGAACAAATGGACTACATTAAATATTGGAGTTATGTAGGAGCTTTGTTAGGCGTTAATCCACAACTTTTACCTCAAAACGGTAACGACGCTAGGGAAATTGATAAAAAAATAAGTGAGCGACAATTCAAATCCTCGCCAGAAGGCAAACATTTAACAAAATCTTTATTGGATTGCTTTTATAGTTTGAATGATCAAAAAATAATGAAAAATGATGAAATTGCAGGCTATATGCGATTTTTATTAGGAGATGAAATTGCCAATATCATCGATTTACCCCAAACATTTTTTCCGGAATCTAAAAAACTGCTTTTAAAACTCAAAACAACTTTCTCATAATATTCCAATAAAGTTGCGGCATGGATTTTAAGGGTTTAAGTTGTTTTAGAATCATAAAGTCGAAATGAGCAATAATTTAGAAAATACGTGGTGGAAAGAAGCCGTAATTTATCAGATATACCCCAGAAGTTTTAAGGATAGCAACGGTGATGGCATAGGCGATTTACGGGGAATCATCTCTAAACTGGGTTATATTAAAAGTTTGGGTGTTGATGCAGTATGGCTAAACCCAATTTTTACTTCCCCAAATGATGATAATGGCTATGATATTTCTGATTATAGAGGCATCATGACTGATTTTGGGTCTATGACAGATTTTGATGAGTTGCT
>JACMNZ010000221.1 GCA_014378285.1 Pseudopedobacter sp. | reverse complement strand
TTTTCTGCCGATTTATTAAATAAAATGGGCGAAGCAGTAAGTCATTTTCCAGATGGAAAACAGAAATCTGCTCTGTTACCAATTTTGCATGATGTACAAGCAGAATTTGGTTGGATAAGTCCAGAAGCAATGGATAAAGTTGCTGATTTTTTAGACATAGAACCCATTGAAGTTTATGAAGTAACCACTTTTTACTCTATGTTTTTTTTGAGACCTCAAGGGAAATTTGTTTTAGAGGTTTGCCGTACTGGACCATGTTGTTTAGTAGGTGCCGAAAAAATAATCAATTATATTGGAGAAAAATTAGGGGTTAAAGAAGGTCAGGTTACTGCGGATGGTTTATTTAGTTACCGAGGAGTAGAATGTTTAGCAGCGTGTGGTTTTGCGCCTGTTTTACAAATAGGACCAGAATATACTTTCTACGAGAATTTAACTATAGATTCTGTAGATAAGTTAATTGAAGATTTGAAACAGAAGAATTGAGACCATTCTAAATGGCAAAAAAGCATATCAAAGAAAATAAAATGACATAAAAGATTGAGGTTTTGATAAGAGGTTTTGTAAAATCTCATTACTCAATACTCACATCTCATATCTAAAACAACATGGGACGTAAATTATTATTAGAACACATTAATGTGCCAGGGATTAACACCTTAAAGGTTTACCGAGAAAAAGGTGGATATAAGGCGGTTGAAAAAGCGATCAAAACCATGTCGAGCGATGACTTGGTGGAGGAAGTAAAAAAATCTGGTTTACGAGGACGTGGTGGTGCTGGTTTCCCTACTGGGATGAAGTGGAGCTTTTTGGCAAAACCAGAAGGCGTTGCTCGTTATTTGGTTTGTAATGCTGATGAATCTGAGCCAGGAACTTTCAAGGATCGTTATTTAATGACTAATATTCCTCATGCTTTAATTGAGGGAATGATTGTTTCTAGCTTTGCATTAGGTGCAAATACCAGCTACATCTATGTTAGAGGAGAGATGATGCCTCAAATCCGCATTTTAGAAAAAGCAATTGCCGAAGCGAAAGCAGCTGGATTTTTAGGAAAAAATATATTAGGAAGTGGTTATGATTTAGAATTATATGTTCAGCCAGGTGGTGGAGCATATATTTGTGGTGAGGAAACAGCTTTATTAGAATCTTTAGAAGGCAAAAGAGGAAATCCTAGGATCAAACCACCTTTCCCTGCAATTGCTGGCTTGTACGGTTGTCCTACTGTTGTAAATAACGTAGAATCTATAGCTGCTATAGTTCCCATTATTAATATGGGTGGCGATGAATACGCAAAAATAGGGATTGGACGTTCTACTGGTACTAAATTAATTTCAGCTTCTGGTAATATTAACAAGCCTGGAATTTATGAAATAGAATTAGGGCTTTCTGTAGAAGATTTTATCTATTCTGAAGAATATTGTGGTGGAATAGCCAATGGAAAGAAATTAAAAGCTGTTGTTGCTGGAGGATCTTCTGTTCCAATTTTACCGGCAAATTTAATATTGAATTTAGCCAGTGGTGAAAAACGCTTAATGTCTTACGAATCTTTATCTGAAGGTGGTTTTATTACCGGTACGATGTTAGGTTCTGGGGGATTTGTAGTATTGGATGAAGATCAATCTATAGTAAGAAATACTTGGAATTTTGCTCGTTTTTATTCACATGAATCATGCGGACAATGTTCTCCATGTCGTGAAGGAACTGGTTGGATGGAAAAAGTATTGCACCGTTTGGTTAACGGAAAAGGTAAAATGAGCGATATGGATTTATTAGTTGATGTTGCTAAAAAAATTGAAGGAAATACAATTTGTCCGTTGGGTGATGCTGCGGCATGGCCAGTAGCTAGTGCTATTCGTCATTTTAGGGATGAATTTGAGTGGTATGTGAATAATCCAGAATTATCGCAAAAACAAAATTATGGTTTAGCACATTACGCAGATCCGTTGCCAGTTTTGGAAACAGCTTAAGGTTTGTTAACTCCACTCAACTTGACAAAACTCGTCATGTCGACGCAAGGAGACATCACACAAATAGATAGCCACGCGAGATTTAGCATTAGTAGTGTAATACCACTAATAATCATCAGCATGAAGAAATGGAATAAGAAGGTTTTGCGTTAGGGATTGAAACGACATCCTTTTTTGTCATTCTTAAAGGAGTTGAAGAATAAGACAAAAAAGATATAGTGGAAAGCCCGCCCGAACGCCCAAATAAAACTGTAGATGCAACCCTCGGGTTACCTGCTGACAAATAAACACGCAAACCTAGGTTTGCACAACAACATCAAACAGTTTAAAAATTTTAAAATTGGCTGATAAAATTAAAGTAACAATAGATGGAATCCCGACGGAAGTAGAGCCGGGAACAAGTATTTTGAACGCTGCTCGTCAGATTGGTGGAGACATTGTGCCTCCTGCAATGTGCTATTATTCCAAATTGGAAGGTAGTGGAGGCAAGTGCCGTACTTGTTTGGTAAAGGTGAGTAAAGGTTCTGAAAAAGACCCCCGTCCGATGCCTAAATTAGTGGCAAGCTGCCGTACCAACGTGATGGACGGGATGGAAGTCCAAAATATCACTTCGCCAGAAGTGGTGGAAGCTAGAAAAGGTGTGGTAGAAATGTTATTGATTAACCACCCTTTAGATTGTCCAATTTGTGATCAAGCGGGTGAATGTCATTTACAGGATTTAGCTTATGAACATGGCGCAGAGGCTACTCGTTATGAGTTTGACCGTAGAACTTTTGAGAAAATAGACATTGGTGATAAAATTCAATTACACATGACGCGTTGTATTTTATGCTACCGATGTGTTTTTGTTGCAGACCAAATAACTCAAAAACGTGTTCATGGTATTTTGGGGCGTGGAGATCATTCTGAAATATCTACTTACATAGAGAAAGCAATTGACAACGATTTCTCTGGAAACGTGATTGATGTTTGCCCTGTTGGTGCCTTAACTGATAAAACTTTTAGGTTTAAGAACAGGGTTTGGTTTACAAAACCTGTAGAAGCGCATAGAGATTGCCCAACTTGCAACGGTAAAGTAACGCTTTGGTATAAAGGCGAAGAGGTGTTAAGAGTGACCGCAAGGAAAGATGAGTTTGGTGAAGTAGAAGAATTTATCTGTAACACTTGCCGCTTTGATAAAAAAGCAACTAATGATTGGATAATTGAAGGACCGAGGAAAGTTTCTCGCCTTTCGGTAATTAATTCTAATCATTACGAAGAATTACAACCAGCACAAGTAATTAAGAAAAACTTGGAACTACAAGAGGCGAATAAAGAACAATTTGAAAGAGCAACTAAATTTTAATGGAACTAGCATTTTTATTTGAGAAATTAATTTTAGTAACCGTACTTTTTGTACTAACATTAAGTATTGCGGCCTATTCTACTTGGCTTGAGCGTAAGGTTGCAGCTTGGTTGCAAGACAGAGTTGGGCCAAACAGAGCAGGTATTTTCGGTTTGTTACAGCCATTGGCCGATGGTGGTAAAATGTTTTTTAAGGAAGAAATTATTCCTAGTGGTTCTAATAAATGGCTTTTTATAGCTGGACCATCTCTAGCATTATTAGTCTCATTTTTAGGAACAGCGGTTATTCCCTTCGGTCAAAATATTGAACTTTTTGGTAAGACTGTTCCTTTGCAAGTAACCGATATTAACGTTGGCATTCTTTATATTTTTGGGGTTGTTTCTTTAGGTGTTTACGGAATTATGATTGGAGGCTGGGCTTCCAACAATAAATATTCTTTAATGGGCGCTGTCCGTGGTGCTTCTCAAAACATCAGTTATGAGATCGCTATGGGGCTTTCTATAATTGCTTTACTGTTGGTTACAAATACCCTAAGTTTTAAAGAAATTGCAGAACAGCAACATAGCTGGCATTGGAATGTGATTTATCAGCCTTTGGGCTTTTTAATCTTTATTATTTGTGCTTTTGCCGAGACTAATCGTGTTCCTTTTGATTTACCAGAGTGTGAGACCGAATTAATTGGAGGATATAATACCGAATATTCTGCCTTTAAAATGGGAGCTTATATGTTTGCGGAATATATCAACATGTTTGTTTCTTCGGCAGTAATGGCAGTACTGTATTTTGGAGGATACAATTATCCCGGAATGGATGCTGTAAACTCTTTGTTAGGGCCAACTTGGGGACCTGTAATTGGCGTTGCCGTGATGTTCATCAAAATTATTGCCTTCATATTTTTCTTTATGTGGGTAAGGTGGACAATCCCGCGTTTCCGTTACGATCAGTTAATGGATTTGGGCTGGAAAATATTAATACCGTTGGCAATTGCCAACATCGTAATTACCGCAATCGTAATTACTGTAGTAGATAAATTATAGTGCGTCAGGCCGAGCGTAGTCGAAGCTCAATTATTAATTATCCTTCGACTCCGTACAGGATGAAAAATTACTCCGTTCAATGTGATAAAAACGGAAGAGACAAAAAATAATAGATGCTGATGGAATCATTAAGTGGAAGAAGAAAAGTATTAGAACAAAAACCAATGAATTTTTGGGAGCGCATTTACTTGCCTGCTATTTTCAAAGGGATGGGCATTACTTTTATGCACATGTTTAAAAAGAAGGAAACTATCCGTTATCCAGAGGAGGAACGTGAGTTTTCTGAAAACTGGAGAGGAATGCACTCGCTTAAACGTGATGAAGATGGAAGAGAACGTTGCACCGCTTGCGGTTTATGCGCATTGTCTTGTCCTGCTGAAGCCATTACAATGATTTCTGCCGAGCGTGAAAAAGGGGAAGAGCATTTATACCGGGAAGAGAAATATGCCGCTGTTTATGAAATTAACATGTTGCGTTGCATTTTTTGTGGTTTATGTGAGGAAGCTTGCCCTAAAGAAGCAATTTATTTAGATGGGCCAATTGTTCCTGCCGATTATTTACGTAAAGATTTCATCTACGGAAAAGATAAATTGGTAGAAATGCCAATTGACGAATTAGAAGCTTTAAAAGGTGCAAAAGTTTAGGTTTCTATTTATTAATATTCTTTGATCAAAATTTTTACCTTTGCGCTTCAATCAAAAAGGTAACACCGTTGCATACGATATGAGTTTATTTTACTTTGTTGCATTTCTCACCATACTGTTCTCACTTTTAGTGATTTTCACTAAAAATCCTGTATATAGTGTGCTGTCTCTCATCGCTACGTTTTTCACTTTTACCATTCACTACATATTACTGAACGCACAATTTTTAGCCGTTGTAAACTTTATCGTTTATATGGGGGCAATTATGGTGCTTTTTCTCTTTGTATTGATGTTGATGAATTTGAACGAAGAAACGGAACCCATGAAATCTAATTTGATAAAGATAATAGGGGTAATTGCTGGGGTGACTTTATTAGTCACTTTGGTAGGTTCAATCCACGCATTACAGACAACAGGAGTAAGCGCAACACCAAACTCTGAGATTGGCTTGGTGGAAAATTTAGGTAAGGTACTCTTCAGTGAGTTTCTATTACCTTTTGAGCTTTCATCCTTGCTGTTGCTTTCTGCGATGGTTGGGGCAGTTTTATTAGCTAAAAAAGATAAAAGAACTAACAATGGATAATATCAGCGCAACAATTCAAGTAGTTCCACTTAATCATTATATATTATTGAGTGCAATTATTTTTACAATCGGTGTGGTGGGGGTTTTGATAAGAAGAAACGCCATCATTATTTTCATGTCGATTGAATTGATGTTAAATGCGGTAAACTTATTATTGGCAGCTTTCTCTGCTTACAGTGGAGATGCTTCTGGTCAGGTTTTCGTGTTTTTTATTATGGCTTTGGCTGCGGCCGAGGTAGCCATTGGTTTGGCAATTATTGTGATGGTTTACAGGAATACCAGTTCCATCGATATAAATATTTTGAATAGGTTAAAGTGGTAATTTTTTATAAAGCTTGATGATAGATTTAGTTTGGTTAATCCCTTTATTCCCTTTTATCGGATTCTTAATTTGCGGTTTAGGTAGAAATGTGCTTCCTAAAGCGGTTATTGGAATTGTTGCCAGCTCAGCAGTAATTGCTTCTTTTATAATAAGTTTAGGTATATTTTTTCAATTTGATAGCGCTACTCCTGCAATCATCCATCTTTTTGACTGGATAAAAGTTGGCGGCATTGATATCCCTTTTTCTTTCCAAATAGATCAATTAAGTATTTTAATGTTGTTGATTATCACTGGAATTGGTTCATTGATACATATTTATTCTACAGGCTACATGAGTCATGATGCAGGTTTTGGGAAATTCTTTTCCTATTTAAACCTCTTCATTTTCTTCATGTTATTATTGGTTTTAGGTTCCAATTATGTAATCATGTTTATTGGTTGGGAAGGCGTAGGTTTATGCTCTTACCTTTTAATAGGTTTTTGGTTTACAAATGGTGCTTACGCCGATGCTGCAAAGAAAGCTTTTATCATAAACAGGATTGGAGATTTAGGTTTTTTAATCGGTGTTTTTGTTATCATCGCAACTTTTGGAAGCACTTCTTTTTCTGAAATTTTTCCAAAAGCGCAATCCATGATTTCCGGAGATGCAACATTAACATTAATCACGATTTTACTATTTATAGGAGCAACAGGAAAATCGGCACAATTACCTTTATTCACTTGGTTGCCAGATGCAATGGCTGGTCCAACTCCGGTTTCTGCATTGATACACGCCGCAACCATGGTTACGGCAGGTATTTATATGATTGCAAGGTCAAACATTTTGTTTACTCTATCTCCTGTTACCATGAGCATTATTGCGGTAATTGGTTTAGCAACAGCTATTATTGCCGCGATAATTGCAATCACACAAACAGATATTAAAAAAGTATTGGCCTATTCAACAGTTTCTCAGTTAGGTTATATGTTTTTAGGATTGGGAGTTGGGGCTTATACAGGAGCTTTTTTCCACGTGTTAACTCACGCATTCTTTAAAGCTTTATTATTTTTAGGTGCAGGTTCTGTTATTCATGCCATGGGTAACGAGCAGGATATGAGAAAAATGGGTGGTTTAAAAAAGAAACTTCCTATTACTTTCATCACCATGTTAATGGGAACTTTGGCAATTTCTGGCTTGCCCCCATTTTCAGGTTTCTTTTCTAAGGATGATATTTTGGCTCATGTTTACGAGCATAATCAAGTACTTTGGATAATTGGTGTTTTGGGTGCGATGTTAACTGCATTTTACATGTTCAGGATGATGTTTTTAACCTTTTGGGGTAGTTTCCGCGGGAGCGAAGAACAAAAAAATCATTTACATGAATCGCCAATTTCAATGACTATTCCTTTGATAGTTTTAGCTATACTTTCTGTGATTGGTGGTTTTATAGGTGTTCCAGAAGTTTTAGGCGGTTCTCATTGGTTAGCTGGTTATTTAGCTCCAGTTTTTGAAGGTTCTGGGACAAGAATGTCAGAATTGGCTTTAAGTCATTCTACAGAATATGTGTTAATGGCGGTCTCTGTTGGAGGTGTTATTGTTGCGATTATTTATGCTTACATCAAGTATATTAAAAATAGTCATGTGCCAGTTATGGATAGCGAGCCTCGATCGGCTTTAGCCAAAATATCTTACAACAAGTTTTATTTTGATGAGTTTTATGCGGCCATTATTCAAAAACCGTTAGATTCACTTTCAGGCTTTTTCTTTAAAGTTATTGAAAAATCTGGAATAGATGGTGTGATAAATGGCTTAGGAGAAGGCCCGATAGAAGCGAGTAAAGGTTTCAGATTGCTACAAACAGGAAATGTAGGTTTTTACATTTTTGCGATGGTAATTGGTGTGGTAGTGCTTTTGGTATATAGTTTTTTAAAATTTTAAGGTTCTGAATTAAAATATAGATGGATAATTTATTACTCTTATTGGTTTTTCCTCTTATTGGTTCGTTAGCCTGTTTACTCAATAAAAAGGCAGCAAAACAAACGGCATTTATTAGCTCTTTAATTACGCTTGCCTATGCAGTTGTATTGCTAACCAAGTTTGTCCCTGATGATAGTCGCCAGTTTGTGGTAGATTATCCTTGGATTTCACAGTTTGGGATTCACTTTAAAGCTGGTATAGATGGTATTAGCATGATAATGGTGCTTTTGACTACGGGTTTAATTCCTTTAATTATCCTTTCTTCATTCAACAGAACTTTCAATAATTCTTCCGCATTATATGCTTTAGTGCTTTTTATGCAGTTTGGTTTGCTGATTGTTTTTACAGCTTTAGATGGATTTTTGTTTTATGTCGGTTGGGAAATCGCTTTGATTCCAATATATTTTATTTGTGCAGTTTGGGGAGGTGTAGATCGTATACGTGTAAATATGAAGTTTTTCATTTACACTTTTGCAGGTTCTTTATTTATGCTTTTAGGTATTATTTATTTGCATTTACAAACAACAGGTAATACTTATGATATCGATGCTTTTTATGCCTTAGATTTAGATTCGGTAACCCAAAGCTGGTTATTTTGGTGCTTCTTTATAGCCTTCGCTATTAAAATGCCTGTTTTCCCTTTTCATACTTGGCAACCAGATACTTATACAACAGCTCCTACAATGGGAACAATGTTGTTGGCCGGTATTATGCTGAAAATGGGCATTTATGGTGTTATTAGGTGGTTGATTCCAATTGTGCCTATCGGTTTTATGGAGTGGAAGCAATTAGTTATCATTCTCTCTATTATCGGAATCGTTTACGCTTCCATCATCGCCTTTAAGCAAAAAGAAATTAAGCGTTTGGTTGCTTATTCTTCTATTGCCCACGTTGGTTTAATTGCAGCAGGTATTTTTGCATGGAATGCCGAAGGTGTTCAAGGTGGAATTATCCAGATGTTAAATCACGGTATCAATGTAATAGGTTTATTCTTTGCGATGGATATCATCATCAACAGATTAAATACACAAGATTCTTCACAAATGGGCGGTATTGCTAAAGTAGCCCCAAAATTGGCCATCGCTTTATTGATTATAATTTTAGGGACGGTTGCTTTGCCTTTAACTAACGGCTTTATTGGCGAGTTTCTATTGCTGAACGCCGTTTACCAATATCAAATTTGGTTTGCAGCCATTGCAGGCCTTACTATTATTTTTGGGGCGGTTTATATGTTGAGGATGTATAAACACGTAATGCAGGGCGACTTAAACAATTTGACCTCAACATTTAAGGATATAAAGGGGAGCGAAGTTTTGGTTATGGGCATTATTTGCGCATTGATCATTATCATCGGGGTTTACCCTAAACCAATATTAAATATTTCTGCGGCGGCGGTTGATACTTTAATTGCCCAAGTAAATAATAAATTAGCATTTTAAATAAAAGAATGAATTCTTTAATAGTTATATCAATTTTAGCAATCGTAGTTCTTTATCTAGGATTATTTAAAGCAAAAAATGCAGTGTTACCTACAACCATTTTGGGTTTGGTGGCAGCATTGGTGTTATCTATTATGGAGTGGAATAGTGGCGCAACTCCAATCTACAGCGGCATGATGCTGTTTGATAATTTTGCGGTTGCTTTTTCTAGCTTAACTATTGTATCTACCATCCTTATTCTGTTATTATCTAAAAACTATTTTGAAAAGATAAGTGAAAACGTAGCGGAGTATTATACCATCATTCTTTTTGCCCTAGCGGGGATAGTTGTAATGGTTTCTTACCATAACATGGCGATGTTATTTGTAGGTTTAGAAATAATGTCGGTGAGTTTATACATTTTAGCGGGAATTAAAAAGCGTGATTTTGCTTCTAACGAAGCTGCTTTAAAATATTTTTTAATGGGCGCTTTTTCTACAGGTTTCCTGCTTTTTGGTATTACTTTAATTTATGGAGCATCTCATTCTTTCGATTTAGAGGTAATCAAGCAATATGTAATTGACAGACCAACAGGTATTGACCCTATGTTTTATGTAGGTATTGTATTGATGATAGTTGGTTTATCTTTTAAGATTGGTGCTGCACCATTTCATTTTTGGACACCAGATGTTTACGAAGGTTCGCCAACTTTGATTACCGCATTTATGTCTACTGTGGTAAAAACCGCCGGCTTTGCAGCCTTCTTAAGATTATTTTCCATTTGTTTTGCGCCATTAGCAGAAGATTTCTGGATGCCAACATTATTGGTAATTACGATATTGACATTGTTTATAGGAAATATTACAGCGTTATATCAAACAAACTTTAAAAGGATGATGGCTTACTCTAGTATTTCACATGCTGGGTATATGTTATTTGCCATCGTTGCTTTAGGTGCAACATCTACAAATTCCGTTTTTGTTTATGCAAGTGCTTATTCCATTGCTTCCATCATCGCCTTTGGCGTATTAATTTTAGTTAAAGAACAAACTGGCGGAGAGAATTTTGACAACTTTAATGGTTTAGGCAAAAAAAATCCATTTTTAGCCTTTGTACTGACTATTTCTATGCTATCATTAGCTGGAATTCCGTTAACGGCAGGGTTTATAGGTAAATTCTTTATGTTCTCAACGGCTTTGGCGCAATACCATATTTGGTTAGTCTTATTTGCAATTATTAATGCGGTAATTGGTGTCTTTTATTATTTTAAGGTAATTGTAGCTATGTATTTTAAAGATGCAGAGCGAAAAGAATTGATTTCTACTTCTTACTATAAATTGGTATTGAGTGTTTCTACTATCATAACTATTATATTAGGGATTTATCCTTCATTAATTACCGATTTGTTTTAAAATGCTGATTCGTTATAAAAGCGCAATAATATTTGTAGTTTTATAAGATAACTATGCATGAGTTCTGGGAGAATATTACAAAGCTGGCCGATGCCCAACAAATCATTCACAAAGGAGGATTCTATTTAATTTTATTTGTTGTTTTTGCCGAGACTGGATTGTTTTTTGGTTTCTTTTTACCAGGAGATTACCTCTTGTTTTTAGCGGGACTTTTTGTGGCGACAGGAAGGTTGGACGTTGGTATAGTCGCAATGATCTTAGGCTTGATTATTGCCGCTTTTGCTGGAAACTTTGTGGGCTATTGGTTTGGCTACCGTACAGGCCCAATGCTTTATAAAAGAAAAGATTCGTTTTTTTTTAAACAGAAATATTTGAAAGCAGCAGAAGCGTACTATTACAAACAGGGGGCATTTGCTTTAATAATGGGTAGATTTGTGCCAATTGTACGTACATTTGCTCCGATATTAGCAGGTGTAGTTAAATTAGATTCTAAAAAATTTGCCTTATATAATTTGGTAGGTGCAATTTTATGGATCAGCTCTTTAACCTTACTGGGTTATTTTTTAGGCAAAGAATTTGAGAAACAGATAGAAGAATATTTAGCATACATTATTATAGGTTTTGTTTTAATTACAACAATCCCTTTATTGATTGCTTTTTTAAAAAAAAAAATATAACTAAAAAAAACGAAAACAATCATTCAGAATTAAATGATAAATAACAATAATCATCCGTGGCATTCCATATCTCCAGGAGTAAACTCACCAGAATCTGTAACGGCAATCATAGAAATTCCTAAAGGATCAAAAGCCAAATATGAAATTGATAAGGAAACTGGGCTTTTAAGGTTGGATAGAATTTTGTTTTCTTCTGTAATGTATCCAGCTAATTACGGTTTTATTCCTCAGACTTATTGTGATGATCATGATCCTTTGGATATATTAGTGTTATGTTCTGCTGATGTTTATCCAATGTCTATGATTGAGGCCAAGGTAATAGGCGTGATGCACATGGTTGATAACGGCGAACAAGATGATAAAATCATCGCGGTGGCAAAGCATGATATGTCGGTCAATTATATTGAAGATTTAAAAGAATTGCCCCCTCATACCATGAAAGAAATTGTAAGGTTTTTTCAGGATTATAAAGCTTTAGAAGAGAAAAACGTAACTATAGAACATTTACTTGGTAAGAACTATGCTTACAAGGTAATTGAAGAAGGTATAGAATTATACAACAAAACATATAGAAACAAATAAAAAATGGATCCCCATCCCGAGATTAGTGGTTTAAGCATATTCTTTACCATATTTTTAGTTCTTTTAAATGGCTTTTTTGTAGCGGCTGAATTCGCTATTGTTAAAGTTAGGGGTTCTCAAATAGAAATTAAAGCCAAAACAGGAAGCAAGGTTGCACAAATAGCCAAGCACATGACCGCTCATTTAGACGGTTATTTAGCGGCTACCCAACTTGGAATTACATTAGCATCATTAGGATTAGGTTGGGTTGGCGAAGAAGTGATGTCTAATTTGGTGGTAAATATCTTTGGATTTTTATCTCTTCCTATTTCCCAAAGCTTAACAGTTACTTTGGGACATGTTTTGGCTTTTACAATCATTACAGTACTACATATCGTATTTGGGGAGTTAGCGCCAAAGACTTTTGCCATCCAGAAACCTGTAGCAACAACCATGGCAATTGCCCTTCCGTTACAATTTTTTTATATCGTTTTTAAACCTTTCATTTATGTTTTAAATGGGTTCGCCAACATTATTTTAAAATTGCTGGGTATTGATACTGCAAATGCTCATGAATCTCTACATTCTTCAGAAGAATTACAATACCTTTTAGATCAAGGAAAAGAATCTGGGGCAATTGATAAGGCAGAGCATGAACTGATTAAAAACGTTTTTGATTTTAATGAGCGTGTGGTAAAAAATATTATGGTGCCACGTACCAAAATATCAGCTATAGAATTAAAATCCACTCAGGAAGAATTACTGGAATGTATTATTTCTGAAGGTTACTCAAGAATTCCAGTTTATGAAGATACGATTGATAAAATTGTTGGTATTGTTCATGCTAAAGATATCTTATCACTTATTGTAAAACATGGTAAGTTTAATTTGAACGATATTTTAAGAAAACCTCTATTTGTGCCAGAATCAAAAAAAATCAATGATTTAATGGCTGAATTAAAATTAAAGCGTATACAAATTGCTATTGTATTGGATGAGTTTGGTGGTACCGCAGGTATGGTGACCTTAGAAGATATTGTAGAAGAATTAGTGGGCGATATACAAGACGAGTATGACGAGGAAAAACCGTTGGTAGAAAAAATATCTGACAATGAATTTATTATCACTTCATCTGCTACGGTTTATGATGTTAATGAGCATTTACCACATGATTTACCAGAGGATGAAGATTACGATACCATTGCCGGTTTGATAAGTGAAATTTTTGGAAAAATCCCAGACGTAGGAGAAACCAAAGATTTTAACGGTTACACTTTTACCATCCTTAAAAAAGTTGGTCAAAATATAGAATCCGTAAAGCTTCAATTGTTGTTAGAAAAAGAAGATCAGATAGATAATCATTAAAATATGCATCTTTTTTACACACCTGATATACAAACCACAACTTATCAGCTAGATGAAGAGGAGAGCAAGCATTGCATTAAAGTTTTACGTTTAAAAAACGGAGATCAGGTTAATCTCATTGATGGAAAAGGCGGATATTATTTGGCTGAAATTATTGATGAACATCCCAAAAGAACAGTTTTAAATATTATCGATACAAAAAAAGAATACGGCAAAAGAAACCATTACCTACATGTTGCAGTAGCACCTACAAAAAATATTGATCGTTTTGAATGGTTTTTAGAAAAAGCAACTGAGATAGGCATTGATGAAATTACGCCTATTATTTGCGATAGATCTGAAAGAAAAGAAATCAAAAAAGATCGTTCCAATAAAATCATTATTTCTGCCATTAAACAATCTTTAAAAGCTTATCACCCTAAACTAAATAATTATATCTCTTTCAAGACGTTTATTTCTCAGGCTTCCGCCGATTTAAAGTTCATAGCTCATTGTGAGGAAAATAAAAAATCAGCTATTGCGGATGCTTTTAAACCTCAACAAAAATATTTAATATTAATTGGCCCCGAAGGCGATTTTTCTCCAATTGAAATAAAACTCGCTTTGCAAAATGAATTTGTTCCCATAACTTTAGGTGAAAGCCGATTAAGAACAGAAACTGCAGCTTTAGAAGCTTGTTTCGAGATAAATTATTTGAATAGAGGATGAGTTTTAAGTAGTAAGTTATAAGTTTAAAGTGAATAAAATTATTACAAATAACATTTTCAAGAAAACCAATCTTAGCATACGTTTTGGGTCCCCATGCTTGCGCCTCATATCTTACGTCTTGCTTCTTATTTCTTGCATCTTTTTTCTTGCTTCATTTAAAACTGCTTCATACAAAATTGCAAAGCTAAAATATAATGGCGGTGGCGATTGGTATGCAAACAGAACAGCAATTCCAAATCTTATAGATTTTTGTAATAAAAATTTAGGCACAAATATTTCTACCGAAGAAGGTTTAGTAGAAGTGGGTAGTAGCGATTTATATACTTATCCCTTTGTTTATTTAACGGGACATGGAAACGTGATTTTTACTGATCAAGAAGCGAAGAATTTAAGGAACTATTTAATTGGAGGTGGCTTTTTGCATATTGATGATAATTATGGATTGGATAAATTTATCCGTCCACAGATGAAAAAAGTTTTTCCAGAATTAGATTTTGTAGAGTTACCAGCAAATCATCCAGTTTTCCATCAAAAATTTGATTTCCCCGTCGGCTTACCAAAAATTCATGAGCATGACGGTAAACGCCCACAAGGTTTTGCTTTAATCTATAAAGGAAAAGTAATTTGCTTTTATACCTTCGAGTGTGATTTAGGAAACGGTTGGGAAGATTTAGGAACTTACCCAGATGATTCTCAGGCGAAAAGAATAGAAGCTTTAAAAATGGGGGCCAATTTAGTACAATACGCTTTAACTCAATAAATATGTTTAAGATAAAAGTGAATAACAGTTTCGATTTTGAGACGTCCATAAAAAATGATGTTATCAATTTAAATGGTAACGATTTAAGTTTGGACATGGTAAGTCTTGGAAATAATAAATGCCACATTATAAAAAACAATAAATCTTATACTGCAGAACTGGTAGAAAAAAACTTAGTAGAGAAAACTTTTAAGATTAAAGTAAATAATAATGTTTATGAGATTAAGGCTAAAGACCAATATGATGAATTGTTAAAGGATTTAGGATTAGAAAATTTGAATGCTACCAAGCTCAAAGAAATAAAAGCCCCAATGCCAGGATTAGTTTTAAAGGTTTTGATAAATGAGGGCGATGAAATTAAAAAAGGTGAAAATCTTTTTGTGTTGGAAGCCATGAAAATGGAAAATATGATTAAAGCCCCAGCTGATATTGTTATAAAAAAGTTAAGTATCAAACCAGGTGATAAAGTAGAGAAAAACCAAGTTTTAGTTGTTCTAGGATAATTTGATGCAAATTCATCTTTATAGGTTGTAAACTAAAAATAAGCAGCATTTTAATTTTAAACGCTGCTTATTTTATTTTGAATAGAAAAAATTAGTTTGATTGAGTGTTTACATTTCCTGTTCTTGTCAAAACACCCCAGCCGCTCATTTCTCCTTTTAACGCTTTTCTTATAGATTTAAATAAAACATAATACATCAATTGTCGCCAAACAAAACGTTGTGGAACGATGTACAATAATTTTCTTAAAGGTTCTTTCTCAATCCTAAATGCAAAACAGGCAAAGATTAAATCTACTATTACAAAAAGGGCATAATAAAATATTACTTGACCAAAACTAGTGCTTAATGAAAAAGTACTCTCAATAGCAGCCCAATTTAAGGCTCCTAAATCAATCAAGTTCCAAACCCCGCTAATAATTGCGCCAAACATGAATAAATCTGCTAAAGGGGCAAATAATGGTAAAATGATTTGAAAGATGAGGATGTTAGGCATTCCAATCATCCCAAAATAACCATATTTTTTATTAAAGAGCGCATCTTTGTTTTTCCAGAAACTCTGCATTACACCGTAGCTCCATCTAAATCTCTGTTTCAAAAACATTTCGAAAGTTTCTGGTGCTTCTGTGTAAGCCATTGCATTGGTACAGTTCTTTACAATGTAACCTGCTTTTAAGATGCGCATGGTTAAATCACAATCCTCCGCTAAAGTATCACTGGTAAAACCGCCAACTTGTTTAACCACCTCTTTTCTAAATGCACCAATTGCCCCAGGAATAACCGTAATGCTATTTAAAACCTCAAAAGCCCTACGGTCCATGTTTTGACTGGTGATATACTCTATAGATTGCCATTTGGTCAAGAAATTATTTTCGTTACCAACTTTAACAGTTCCTGCGATAGCAGCAATATCAGGAAGTTCAAAGCCTTGCATCAAATTTTTAATAGCATCTTTATTTAACTGCGTATCAGCATCAATACAAACAATAAAATCATGCTTGCTTAAAAAAATTCCATAATTTAACGCAGATGCTTTTCCTCCATTTGCTTTTGTGAGGATTCTTACTTTGTTATTATCTTTAAAAGCATTTCTTACAATTGACAAAGTATTATCCTTTGATCCATCATCAATAAAAAGTAATTCTAATTCAGGATAATCTAATTTTAAAAGACTTTCTATTGTTTTAACAACAGTAATTTCTTCATTATATGCAGGAATTAATACGCTTACAGGAGGGAAAAAAATTGAAATTGATTTAACTGTTTTTTTCTCTTTACTATATTTTTTTATCGCCAAAACGGTGATAACAAGCAACCTTATTAATGCTAAAAATATGGAGATGATAAAAACATTGTATAAAATTTTATTGCCGTAAAAAAAAGAACTCACAAATAACCTGTCAGCCTGACCAATCAAGCCGCTATCAGCATCATCCGCTATCACTGGCATAACTTCTGCTTTGGTTTTTCCTAAAATACTGGCAACAGTAGTAAATTGATAACCCAATTTTTTATAGTACGTAATAATCCTAGGCAATGCTAATACTGTTTGAGTACGGTCTCCTCCGGCATCATGCAATAAAATAATACTGCCCTTATCATGTTGTGCAATTACTTGCTTTACAATTTCATCCGCTGTTATGCCTGCCTTCCAATCTTGTGGGTCAATAGATTCGCCAACGTTTATATAATTCTCTGCCCTGCTTTGGGCAACCGGCAAAACTTCAGCCCTTACTTGTGGCTCTGCATCCGCATTATAGGGTGCTCTAAATAAAATAGTGCTTCTACCTGTAATGCATTCTATTAACTTTCTTGTTGCATTCAATTCAAAAATTACTCTTGCTTGGCTTACTTTAGAAAGATCAGGATGAAAAAATGTATGGTTTCCAATCTCATAACCTGCATCAAAAACATCTTTAACTAAAGGGATATTATTTTCGGCCATAATGCCAACCATAAAAAAAGTACCTGGAACTTTTTCTTTTTTTAATATCGATAATATTTGAGGGGTGTAAGCAGGGTCAGGTCCATCATCAAATGTTAAGATTACCTTTTTATCGGCATGCCCAAATTTATTGATTACATATTTTGTGGGTAAAGAAACATATTGTTGGTCTACAATTAATTTAGTGGCAGAATCAATCTTAAGTGTTAGTTTCCCCTCTTTTGGAGTAGTAACTAAATCTAATATTTCTCCATCTCCGGTATAATTAATACGGTCGTTAAGTTCTACTTTAGAAAGCTCTTCGCCTTTATAATTTTGTTTATTTAACGCTTCAGTGGTTAAATCTCGCCTAAAAAAATTCCATAATCTAGGGTCTTCAGAGCCTAATCTCCATAAGGCAACTCCGCCAACGCCCCAGTCATCAGCTTTTCGCATGATGTTAAAATTGGTAGCCGCATCTGTAAAATAAACCCGATGTTTAACGTTATGATTATCAACATAATTATAATGTAGGTTACCAGATAAAGGATCAAATACAACTTTAGCATTGTATTGCTGAGCGTTTGAAATAGCAGTTTGGTAAGTCATGTTTATTCCTACTCCGTTTTCAGGCCAATCAAACCCGTATCCGGCAATTGCTAAAACCACTTTAGAACTAGGGATTTCACTACAAATTTTGTCTAATTTTTCTTCTACCCAATCTTGATGAGAGATATCACCAGCATTACTCAGTTCTGTATGCTGATCATAAGCCATCAAAAAAATATAATCATTGTATTTTACTAATTCTTTGATATTATAATCATCATTATCAGGTGATACATCTTGTGTAACCACCAATCCATTTTTATGTAGGGTTTCATAAAGTTGTTTTTGAAAAGTAACTACATATTCATCAGTAGATTCATTTAACTCTTCAAAATCTACGTTAACGCCATCTAAATGGTATTTTTTTAATTGATAAGTTAAGTTATTGATAAACTCGGTGCTATTAGTTGGCGAGTGGATTATCCTTCGCACTGCGGCACCATCCCAACTGCCGTTGATATAATTTTTTACTGATGCTAAAATCTTTTTATTATGCTTTTTTACGATTTTAATTACATCGTTATCAATTTTGATAGTTAAATTATTAGAGTCTGTTTTTAAAAAGAAAAACTCTGGTATAATCATATCCATTTTACTGATATGATCATTTAAAGAGGTGTAAGACTGAGCGTCCCAATCTACAAAAAACCCAAAATTTACCCTGTGTAAATTATTTGGATGAAGCTTTTTATAAAGCTCTCTATCTTTTTTTAATTCAACTAGCTTACTTTTAGCGATAGAAAATTCCTTGTATTTTGTAGATTTCTTTATCTGTTCAACATTTTTGATGTTATAAGAATTGTATGCTTTACTTAAATCTGGAAGGGCTGGGTATTTTTTAGAAGCGATGGTAATAAAGACACAAACTATGGATACGAATATAACAAGAAATAAAATCCTGCTTGCCCATTTAAACCTTTTCCAACGATTGCTGGAAGAGGTTTGGAAAATTTGTTTGGAGTGCATTTGCTGTTTTAATAACAATTAATTAAACGATGCAAATAACTTAAATGATATGGAAAAAAAAAGGAAAAAACGTTAAAGAATGTTAATTTTTATCAGGCTTTATTTTAGAGAAATCTACACCGCATTTTCCGCAGCCGCTAGCACAACCATTCTTGGCTTTTAAACTATTATAGATAAGCCTCCCTATGTAAAAAAGCGCACCTAAAAATAATAATATAATGATAATCAGTTGGATGTTCATGATGGGATCAAAATTAAGGAATTATTAAATTATCATAGTCATTTTAAATTCAAATGATTAGGGTGCAATTATTTGCAAAAAATACCTACCTTTGCAAAAAATTTTATAGAGCTTTTTTGAATGCAAAAGATTAGAAACATAGCGATTATCGCCCACGTTGACCACGGTAAAACAACCTTAGTTGATAAAATTTTACACTCTTGTTCTATCTTTAGGGATAACGAAACTGCGGGTGAACTAATACTTGATAATAACGATCTGGAACGTGAGCGGGGGATAACCATCGTATCTAAAAACGTTTCTGTAATGTATAAAGACGTAAAAATCAACATTATTGATACTCCTGGTCACGCCGATTTTGGTGGTGAGGTAGAGCGGGTATTAAAAATGGCTGATGGCGTCTTGATATTATGCGACGCTTTTGAAGGCGCTATGCCTCAAACTCGTTTTGTAACACAAAAAGCATTAGCCCTAGGTCTAAAACCGATTGTTGTTGTAAATAAGGTTGATAAAGAGAATTGTCGCCCTGAAGAAGTGTATGAGCAAATTTTTGAATTGTTTTTCAATTTAGAAGCTACAGAAGATCAATTAGATTTTCAGGTAATCTACGGCTCATCTAAACAAGGCTGGATGAGTACTGATTGGAAGCATCCAACGGATAATATTTTTCCTTTGATGGATGCTATTTTGGAAAATATTCCTCCTGCTCCAATAGAAGAAGGTACTTTACAAATGCAAATCACTTCGTTAGACTATTCTTCTTTCGTAGGTCGTATTGCGGTTGGTAGAGTTGCCCGAGGAACAATCAAAGAAAACATGCCTGTTTCTTTAGTGAAACGTGATGGCAAAATTGTAAAATCAAGGATCAAAGAATTATATACTTTTGAAGGTTTAGGTAAAGTAAAAGTTACTGAAGTTTCCTCAGGTGATATTTGTGCGGTAGTTGGTATTGAAGGTTTTGATATTGGTGATACCATTGCAGATTTCAACAATCCAGAGCAATTGGAAGTAATCCATATTGACGAACCAACAATGAACATGTTGTTTACTATCAATAACTCTCCTTTTTTTGGTAAAGAGGGTAAATTTGTAACCTCACAACGTTTACGTGAGCGCTTATTTAAAGAGATGGAAAAAAATCTGGCTTTAAAAGTGATCGAGACCGAATCTCCAGACGCTTATTTAGTTTACGGACGTGGTATTCTACATTTATCAGTGTTGATAGAAACAATGCGCCGTGAAGGGTATGAACTACAAGTTGGGCAGCCACAAGTAATCGTTAAGGTTATTGATGGTGTAAAATGTGAACCAGTAGAAACTTTAATTGTAGATGTTCCTGGAGAAGTTGCTGGTAAAGTTATTGAACTGGTAACCCAACGTAAAGGTGATTTATTAATCATGGAACCTAAAGGTGATTTACAACATTTAGAATTTGAAATCCCTGCTCGTGGTATTATTGGATTAAGAAATAATGTTTTAACTGCAACCGCAGGAGAAGCTATTATGGCTCATCGTTTCAAAGCTTACGAGCCTTGGAAAGGCCCAATTCCGGGAAGAGGTAATGGCGTTTTAATTTCTATGGATAAAGGGATGACTACTGCTTACGCAATTGACAAGTTGCAAGATAGAGGTCGTTTCTTTGTTGATCCAGGGGTTGATATTTATGAAGGTCAAGTTTTAGGAGAGCATATACGAGATAGCGATTTAGTGATTAACATAACTAAAGGAAAGCAATTAACCAACATGAGAGCTTCTGGTACAGATGATAACGTTCGAATTTCACCAGCCATTAAATTCTCTTTAGAGGAATGTATGGAATACATACAAGCTGATGAATATATTGAAGTAACTCCGGCAAGCATCCGTTTACGTAAAATTTACTTAACAGAGCAAGAACGTAAGGTTAAAGGAAAATCTTTGGTTAACCAATAAGATTTAGGTCGATATTTGGAAATCCCCGCTTGAGAAAGCGGGGATTTTTTTTGTTAAAGAGATTCCTGTTTTAAGTGTTAAATCAATAAGTTTGATAAATTTTTTAGGATGATAAAATTAATTCAAGATATATTTCATAAAATGGGACTAATCGTAAAATTGGTTCGACCAGAAAACAACAAATGGCTGCAAAATAGAGATCTTAAATATGTTTTGGATATTGGCGCCAACACAGGTCAATACGCTAATCTTGTGCATGAAATTTTACCGAATGCAAAAATTATTTCCTTTGAACCCATAAAAGGTTGTTTTGATGATTTGGTGAAAAATACTAAAAACATCAATGTTAAAGCTGTTAATTGTGCTTTGGGCGATGTTAACGAACAGCAAGAAATTAATATAAGCGCCCATACACCAAGTTCTTCTTTATTAAAAATGGCCGATTTACATACCGAAGTTTTTGTGGGTACAGATTATGTGAAAAAGGAAACCATTACAGTTAAAAGATTAGATAATGTTTTTCCTGAATTAGGTATCGAAGGAAAATTTATGGTAAAAGTTGATGTGCAGGGTTTTGAGGATAGAGTTATTAAAGGCGGTTTGGAAACTCTAAAAAAAGCAGATTGCGTTTTAATAGAAACTTCTTTTGAGGAATTATATAAAGACCAGTTATTATTTGATGGTATTTATCAATTATTGACTGGCATTGGATACGTTTTTGAAGGAAATTATACCCAAACTTTTAATAAGGAAGATGGTAGGATTTTATATGCCGAATCTTTCTTTGTTAACACAGCGAAAAATTGAAAATCGGAATCATAGAAATATGTGAGGCTAACCATTATGCCGCTGTTGAGGCTTTAGCAATAACCTATTCTTTAAAATCTGATAATCGGATCTGTGTTTACACTTTAAAAAACTTAAAAATTCCAATTTCATTCTCTGAGAAAAACATCCAAATTTTCTTTAATGATGATGGGGAATTGATTCAAGATTATTTGAAAAGGATAGATTTAGAAGGCTTTGATATTATTCATTTTAATACCATTTCCAAATATTACAAAGAATTTGCATCCGTAAATTGGAAAACTACTGTTGTTTTAACGGTTCATAACATAGATACTTATTTTGATAACCCGCTAAACAAACAAATCGATTTATTAGAATATCGACTAAAAAAAGCATCAATACAAAAATTAATATCCAGCTTTTATTTACCGATAAAATATTTCTTAAAAGAGATAAAAAGACAAAAACAACGAGATTTAATCGTTAAAAATTTAAGAACCAAAGGCGATAAAGTTTTGGTTTACAGCGATGCTCAAAAAGCGTATTTACAAAATTTTATTGATGCTTCAAAAATCATCGTTTTTCCATTTTCTATCCATCAACCTAATAAAGATTTATCTGAAAATAATCAAACATTAAGAATTTGTATTCCAGGTTCTGTAGATAATGAAAGAAGAGATTATGTTGGGTTTTTTAATGCTTTGAAACTAAATATTTCCTTTTTAAATGGAAAAATAGCGATCGATTTGTTAGGTTATATTCCAAAAAGCAGTCAGTTTCTTATACCGAAAGTAAAAGAATTAGAAAATCTAGGGATCCAGTTTTTCTATCAAACCAATTTTTTAAAAGCAGACGAATATGAACAGCGTTTAAATACTTGTGATATAATTTTAGGAAACATAAAAGTTAACCTCAACAACCAAAGTAAATACGGCGAGACAAAAGAAACTGGAGTGATTTTCAATATGATTAAAGCTGCCAAACCTGGAGTTTTCCCAACAGGTTACACAATCCCAAAGCATTTAAAATCTATATGTTTGAATTATAATGGTGATGTTTATCCTGTTCTAAAAAACTTAATAGAAAACCCGTCATTAGTTAAAGATTTAAAAGAAAAGGCTAAACTTGTAGTTAGGGAGTATGAGCCAGAAAACTTATATCAAAAACTTGTTCAAGATTAAACAATGAACCTATTAAAAAAGCAAGGTTTTTTCAATAGCATTACTCTTTATATTGGTACAGCTTTGGGCTTTTTTAATCTTATTATTCTTTTTCAAAGGGTTTTAACTGCAGAGCAGATTGGTTTTTTTGGCTTGATAACCTCTGTTTCTTTACTTTATACCCAGTTGGCCGCAATTGGATTTAGTAGCGCAATTACTCGTTATTTTCCCTTCTTTAAAACGGATGATAAAAAACATCATGGCTTTCCGCTTTATGTTTTTAAGGTAACGCTCATTGGTTTTTTAGTGGTAACTGCATTTTATATTTTCGGTAAAGAGGTTATCCAAAATTATAAAAACAACGATAAAGGCTCTTCGCTTTTTTACACCTACTACTATTATATTGTTCCGGTTGCACTGTTTACACTTTGGTACAACTTGGCAGAAACTTTTGCCCGCACTACTTTTCATAATATTTTTCCGTCTTTTTTGAGGGAGGTTTTGATGAAAATTTTGACTGCGTTAGCCGTGGTTTTGGTTTATTTAAATTGGATTGATTATACCCAATTTGTTTATTGGTATGTATTAGCCAACGGATTTATTCTGTTGCTTTTATTGATCTATCTCAAGAAAATCGACTTGATTAGGTTTAACAAAGTTGCTGAAAAAGTAAAAGAGCAATCGCCAGAGATGATAAAATATGGTCTATATGCCATGTTAGCGGGTGGTTCATTTGCCATGATACAAAATATTGATACCATATTGCTTAAAGTTTATTCTAGTGAAGCAATGGTTGGTTATTATGTAACTTTTTTTGGGATGGCCTTGGTCATTAATTTGCCGGCAAAAGCATTAAACACAACTTCTTATCAAATTATTGCCGATGCTTGGAAAACAGAAGATTTAGCAAAAATCAACAAGATTTACCACAAAACTTCTTTAGTTCAATTTTTGTTAGGCTGTTTATTACTCATAGGTTTAATCGCCAATTGGCAAAATATTTTGGTGATGCTTAAAAAGCCAGAATATGTTAATTATTACGATGTTTTTATTGTCCTTGGTTTGGGTTTTCTGTTTGATATTACCGGAGGTTTAAACGGGGCAATCATCAGTTTTTCTAAAAACTATAAACTGACGATGTATATTTTAGTAACTGCAGCATTAATTTGCATCGGATTAAATGTGGTGCTAATCCCCAAATTTGGGATGTTAGGAGCGGCAATTTCCTACTCAACTACCATGTTATTATTAAATTTTTCTTATTGGGCATTTTTAGCTTATAGATATAAATTACAACCGTTTAATTTCCAATTTATCAAGCTATTAATAATTTCTATTGTTGTTTTGTTAATTGGTTTAATGTTGCCGTATCTAAACAATTTCTTTGTTGATGTTCCCGTTCGTTCTTTGTTGATGTTATCTATTTATACCATTTTGATTTATTATTTTAAAATATCTAGTGATATTAACGAGTTTATCAATCAAATCA
>JACMNZ010000220.1 GCA_014378285.1 Pseudopedobacter sp. | reverse complement strand
TTATTTATTTGTAGATGTTACAGGTAGAAACGATTGGTCAAGTGCATTAGCAACTCCAGTTAGCTCTAAAAATTCTTCTTTCTTTTATCCTTCAGTTTCTGGAAGTTTAGTGGTATCAGAACTAGTAAAAGTTCCGAAAATCTCATTTTTAAAATTAAGAGCTAGTTATGCTCAAATAGGTAATGATACAGACCCTTACCAAACTGCAGGAGCTTTTGTCCCTGCAACGCCATATAACAGCGCCCCTACACTATCCGACCAAAACATTATTGCAAACCCCAATCTTAAACCTGAGCAAACAAAATCGGTTGAGTTTGGTACCGATATCCGTTTCTTTGGAAACCGATTAGGAATAGATTTTACCTATTATAATGCCTTAACAGAAAATCAGATTCTTTCTTTGCCAGTATCTACCTCAACGGGATATGGCCAGCGGGTAACCAACGGAGGTTCCGTAAGATCGAAGGGAATAGAGGTTATTTTAAACGGTGCACCTATTGTTTCTAAAAATTTCAGATGGAACTCAACCATCAACTTTAGCAGGAACAGAGCAACTGTTGAATCTTTACCAGAAGGTGCAAAAAGATTAACTTTAGCATACTCTAGAGTTTATGATAGCCCAAACCAAACCGTTTATTACATAGCGACAGAAGGTGGCAGAATAGGCGATATTTGGGGAGATGGATATGTTAAAAATGCTGAAGGTAAATTCATAGTTGATAACAACGGAAATTTGGTTGCTGATAATGTTCTTAAAAAATTAGGAAACTACAACCCAGATTTTATGCTAGGCTTTAGCAATAATTTCAAATACAAACAATTTGATTTTGGATTTTTATTTGATTGGCGACAAGGGGGCATCTTAGTTTCTAGAACTTTAGCCTTAGCAGGAGTTGCCGGTCAGCTGAAAGAAACGGAAAATCGCCCAACAGAAGGTTTAGCTTTTGATGCGGTAGTTAACACAGGAACTACAGCAAATCCCGTTTTTGTACAAAACACCAAGAAAATTTCTGCAGAAAGTTACTACCGTCAATTTTATGATCGTAACCATGAGGAAAACAGTATTTATGACGATTCTTATTTGAAACTCCGACAGTTTAATATTGGCTATACTTTAGATAAAGCGGCCTTAGCTAAAACTTTCTTGAAAAATTTACAAAGTGTAAAACTATCGTTTGTAGGTCGTAATGTTTTTGCGATATCAAATATCCCACATTTTGATCCTGAACAATTGGCTTTACAAGGCAATAAATTTTTGAACGGTGTAGAGGATATGTCATATCCTACAGCAAGAAGTTTTGGTTTAAGTTTAGGTGTTAATTTTTAGGAGGAGAGAATTGAAGATAGAGTTGCATTTTAAAATTCAAAAATATTAAATGTACTCAAAACCTCATTTCCAAAACATAATTAGAAAAAATATGAAAAAATATATTTTAATATTGATGGCAACTTTAGCGTTGGCATCTTGTACCAAAGATTTAAGTGAGATAAACACCAATCCAAACTCGCCAATAGATGCACAACCTTCACTTTTATTTAGAAAGGTTTTGTTTGATTACGGCGAACAATTATCTTATGAGTCTTTTGACGCTGGCAATTTATTGGGGCAGTATTTCACAATGATAGATTTTAACAATTTTGACCGCCATGCGCTTTCCGAGCCTTTATATGCCGGGAACCCTTGGCCTGTTATCTATAAAGATTTAAGAGATAACGAAATTGTATTACAAAAAGCAAATAGTAACCCAACATTTTTGGTTTATAAAGGTCCTGCTTTGGTAATGAAAGCTTACATGACAGCTGCCTTAACTGATTTATATGGTGATATCCCCTATTCAGAAGCTTTACAGGGAAAATCAGAAATATTTACACCTAAATACGATAAGCAAGAAGATATTTATCAAGGAGCAAATGGTATCCTTAAAAATCTAGAAAATGCAATTACTGCAATGAATGCTTATACAGGATCCATAAAATTAGAAGGAGATATTATTTACAATGGTAACCTTCAGAATTGGATTAAATTTGCCAATTCTTTACGTATCAAATATTTAATGCGCATTTCTGGTAAAGTGAATGTTGCTGCCCAACTACAAAGCATCTATACTGCAGGAAATTACATTGGTACTAACGCAAATAACGCAGTTTTTCAATTCTCTGCTATCGCACCAAATAATTTCAGGATAACCACTGCAAGAGTTGGGGATTATAATCTTTACATCATGTCAAAAACGGCAGAAGAAATTTTAAAGAATTTTAATGACCCTCGCCTTTCTTTATTCTATCGTCCAACTGCTGCCAATTCAGCAAACTTTACTGGCTTAACAAACGGTCCTGACGCAGCAACTACTCCTGTTGCTTTAGCTAATTACAGCTTAACAGGAACTATATTTAGAGAAAATGGTGCTAATTTAAAATACAATTACATAACGGCTTGGGAAACAAATTTCTTTTTGGCTGAAGCTGCCCAAAAAGGATTAATAACCGAATCATCAAAAACTTTGTATGATTTAGCCGTAACCCAAGGTTTTGCCTATTGGAATGTAACTATGCCAGCAACTTATTTAACTATTGGTCCGGCATTATTAAATCCTGCCTCACCAGATGCTCTAAAACTCATTATTACCCAAAAATGGATTCCAAATAATTTGAACGGTTACGAAGGTTGGATTGAATATCGCAGAACAGGTTTCCCAGTATTAAAACCAGTATTAGCTAGCAGAAACAATGGTTTATATCCTGTAAGAATGCCATATCCGCAAGAAGAGTCTACCCTAAATGTAGATAATTATAAAACTGCGGCAGCAGCAACAAATAATAACAGCATCAACGCTAAAGTTTGGTGGAACAATTAATAATGGAAAATAGTACCGTTACGTATTTACAATGGGGTTTCATATTGCTTTCAAGCATATTGATATTTGCACTTGCACCTATAGCTAAAACCACAAAAGATTTCTTTTATGGAAGTAAAAATGACAAACAGCCTAATGCAATTTTACTTACCAGCAGCTTAGTAATCAGTTGGATTTTTGCAAAATCAATTACTAACGTAGCTAATTTGGGTTTAAGCTTTGGCTTTGTGGGTGTTGTATCTTACGCTACCTATTATTTATCTTTTTTAGTAGCGGGCTTAGTTATATATAAAATGAGATTGAATGGTGGATTTAAAAGCATCCACCATTTTATTGGCTCCAATTATGGAAAAGGAGCATTATATTTATTTTCTAGTTTAATTGCTTTTAGGTTATTTAATGAGGTTTGGTCTAACACTATGGTGATAGGTTCATATTTTGGAGAAGCTGGTTCTACTCCTTATTTTGCCTCAATCATTGTATTTACTTTACTTACGTTAGCCTATGCATTAAAAGGCGGTATGAGTACTTCTATTCTAACAGATGTTATTCAAATGTTACTCTTTGGAGTTTTATTATCTACTATTTTAGCCTACATTTTACCAGAAATGAAAGGTGATTTAAAGCCAATATATCAATCAGGGACATGGAGCATGGCAACTGGTGGGAATTTAGTTTTGGTAGCTCTGCTACAATGTTTTAGCTATCCTTTTCACGATCCTGTTTTAACTGATAGAGGTTTTATTACTTCTCCAAAAATCACTTTAAAATCTTTTATTTGGGCAAGTGTTATTGGCGTTCTTTGCATAGGCTTATTTGGGATAGTGGGTATTTTTGCTCAAACAAAAGGAATGACTGGTCAAGCAACTGTTGAGGTCGCAAAGTTTTTCGGACCTGTTATGTTACTCGTCATGAATTTTATCATGGTGACATCTGCTGCTTCAACTTTAGATTCTGCATTCTCTTCATTTTCTAAGCTTTACAACATTGACATCTTCCCCAATAAAGAATTAAAGATAAGTAAAGGCAGGCTAGCCATGATTATTTTGACCGTTTTAGGTACTATCCCTATTTTATTTAAGCCTGAAATTTTATCTGCCACCACCATTAGTGGAACGATGGTAATTGGCTTGGCTCCAGTATTCTTATTCTGGAATAAATCGATGCCCAAATTCTCTTTTTATGGACCAGTAATTTTTGGATTATTAATGGGTTTGATGATTGTTTTTGAATGGGT
>JACMNZ010000024.1 GCA_014378285.1 Pseudopedobacter sp. | reverse complement strand
TTATCCTGCAAGAGAAAAACCAATTCCGGGAGTAAATAGCCAGATTTTGGCCAACCAAATGGATAGTAGAAAAGTGCGTGTTTGTGGAAAAGAAGAAACCTTAGAAATTATAAGGAATGAAAACCCAGAGCTACTTTTAACAGTTGGTGCGGGGGATATAGACACTTTGGTTTTACCACTTAAAAATGTGATGAACCATGTTTAAGAGAATTAAGTGGAAAGCTGTAGGGATTGCATTTGCATGGATAATTAGTCTTGGCGGTGTAATTACTTTGATGAGTTTCATCGAAATAAAAAAAGCTGAAAACACTTGCGAGAAGGTAGAAGTGATATTGCCAGGTAATCAGTTTTTTGTGGAAAGGGCAGAGGTTGACGAGATTTTGAAAGATAAAAACGGTTTGTTGATTGGTAGGCGTTTGGATAACATCAACATTCAAAAGCTAGAGGATAAATTAAAAGCAAATCCTTTTATAGAATATGCTAAGGTTTACATAGATATGGATGGAATTCTCCATGCAGATGTGAAACAAAGAGTACCAATTTTAAGGGTTTTCAATATAGCTGGTCAAGATTTTTACGTTGATCAAAACGGATTGAAAATTCCTTTATCAGATCATTTCACTGCTAGGGTTTTGGCAGCAAACGGAGCAATTTTAGAAACATTTAACGATAAAATAGACACTTTAAAAACACAGATAGCAAAAGACTTATTTATTACCGCAAAATTTATAGAAGCTGATAGTTTATGGAGTCAGCAAATTGTGCAGATATATGTAAACGACCAAAAAGACATGGAATTAGTGCCAAGAGTAGGCAAGCAAAAAATAATTTTAGGTAATGCAGATATGCTGGAAGATAAGTTTAAAAACTTGTTAGTTTTTTATAAACAAGCTATTCCTAAAGTTGGTTGGGATACCTACAGTGCCGTTAATTTAAAATTTCAAGGTCAAATTGTTTGCGTTAGGGCAGATTCTACACTGGTTAAGAAAAAGCCAACAGAAATAAAAATAGACAGTAACACTATCAATAAAAACATAAATCAGGATTCAACAAATAATATATACTAATTATGGAAAAAAGTATAACCAAACCATCTAAGAGTTCATCTATCGTTGTAGGTTTAGACATAGGTACAACAAAAATTTGCGTCATAGTTGGCAGAAAGAATGAACATGGAAAGGTGGAAATTTTAGGCTTGGGTAAAGCTGAGTCTTCTGGTGTAACTAGGGGAATTGTTTCTAACATCGCCAAAACTGTGAAAGCAATTATTCAAGCTGTTGAAGAGGGAAGTTCTCAATCAAATGTTGATGTTAAAATAGTTAACGTAGGTATTGCTGGGCAACACATTAAAAGTTTGCAGCATAGAGGGATTTTAACCCGTAAAGATTTAAGTAACGAAATATCCAGAAAGGATATTGATAGGTTGATTGATGATATGTATAAACTAGCCATGAATCCTGGTGAAGAGATCATACATGTTTTGCCCCAAGAATTTACGGTAGATAACGAACCAGGTATTAAAGATCCTGTTGGTATGGCTGGCGTA
>JACMNZ010000219.1 GCA_014378285.1 Pseudopedobacter sp. | reverse complement strand
GGCGATCCTGGCGAAATCATAAAAACAGATTGACTTTCAATTTTGATTTCCCCTAAACTAACTGTTATGAAAAAGGACCCAATGTTAGTCAAAACTAAACTACCCAATAAAATTTGACCAGATTTATTTTGCCAAACTAAATTTTTAAGATTAAAAAGATGCTGTTGATTAATTGCGAATTGCTGTTCTAGCCTATTAATTTCTTGTTGAGACATTTCACGACTGGTCTCGTATTTATCACCCATGCTGCTTTTAGAATCATTGGAAATTCCGTCTCTTACCGCAGCTATATCTTTTTGTAAGTTAGACTGTTTATCAGCCAATAGCGAAAGCCCATATTGGTAAACCTTTTCTTTAAAATCTAAATCCATAAAAAACATTAATCACCTACCATAACACCAGGTTTATTAACCAAAGGAATTCTGATGAAGTTAGATTCTGAAATACTTTCTGGCAAAAAGATAAATTTCTTATCAAAAATTTCCTTACCAACGTAATAGCTCAACCAATATTCATTATTTAAACCAAAAACTTCTTCATCTATCGCTTCAACTTTGGCAAAAGATTTCGCTTCTAATTTTTCTATTTTATGTCTAAGGGTGGATGTTTTAACCTTATTCCCATTATTTAAGCCATATCCTTTAGAGGTAATTAAAACAGTTTCAATAATGGTGTCCTTTAAATTTATGAGATAAACATTCCACACTTTACTTTCTGGCGTTTCAGATTCTAAAACCACAGCTATAGAAATATCTTCTACCAAATTTTCAGGAAGGTCTTTTTTCATGGTTATTACTTTTTTACTCCTACTTTTTTTGCAATAGTTTTTTTTGCTGGTGCTTTTTTAGTGATAGCTTTTTTAGCAGGAGCTTTTTTAGTTTTGGCTTCAAAAGCATCTGGCACCTGCTCAGTAATTAGTTTTTTAACCTCATCTAAAGAAATACTTTGCAAATCTTCTGGCGTATATTTTTCTCCCGAAACAGGGTTTTTTCCTAATTTCAACATTGCTTTCCCAAACCTGATAAAAGGTCCCCATCTACCATTCTCAACCGCAATTTTGTCTTTTTCCCATTGTTGGATAAAACGGTTTGCTTCCTTCTCTACCTTCGCACTAATCAACTCATCAATTTCAGCCTTAGAGATATTTTCAAAATTATACCTCGCCGGCACATTCACAAAAATATCTTTCCATTTCAAAAACGGCCCAAATCTTCCTTTTCCTTTGGTAACAGGTTCCCCATCAAAAATAGCGACTGGGGCATCGGTTACCTTCTTTTCTTCAATAATGGCAATTGCAGTTTCATCATCTACCGCTAAAGCATTCTGATTTTTTGGTAATGAAATATAAGTTTCCCCCCACTTAACATAAGGTCCAAACCTTCCAACACCTACAGAAACCTCTTTTCCATCATAATCATTCAAAGAAAATGGTAGTTTAAAAAGCTCTAAAGCATCTTCTAAATTAACAGACTCAATCGACTGTGATTTTAATAAACTGGCATAAGTTGGCTTCTCTTCATCATCGGACTCACCAATTTGTACCATAGGTCCAAATTTACCAATACGTGTATAAACGTTTTTACCAGATTTAGGATCAACACCTAATAAACGTTCTCCACTTGCTCTATCGGCATTATCTAAGGTGTCTTGAACTTCAATATGAAAAGGCTTATAAAAATCCTTCAACATTTTTGTCCAATCTTTTAAACCATGGGCAATCTCATCAAATTCTTTCTCTACGTTGGCCGTAAAATGAAAATCTACGATTCCTTTAAAATGCTCAACCAAAAAATCGTTCACTACCGCACCAATATCAGTCGGGAATAATTTCCCTTTATCCGCTCCTGTAATTTCTGATTTTGTCTGTTGCTTTATTTCACCTTTTTTTAAGGTAATTACGTCGTAATTTCTTTGCTTTCCTTCTCGTTCCTCTTTAGAAACGTATCCTCTATTTTGAACCGTAGAAATAGTTGGCGCATAAGTAGATGGCCTTCCAATTCCTAGTTCTTCTAATTTTTTTACTAATGCAGCTTCAGAATACCTTGCCGGTGGGCGAGAAAATCTTTCAGTCGCTGTTAAATCTTCTAGGTTTAATTTTTGTTGTGGAGCCAATGGAGGCAAAATCGCATTGTCAGATTTATCATCTAATTGTTCTTCCTCATCATCGCCTTCTAAATAAACTTTTAAGAAACCATCAAATTTAATGACTTCTCCATTCGCCGTCAGTTCTTCTTTTCTGGTGTTGATTCCAATTTTAGCGGTAGTTTTCTCAATCTGTGCCTCACTCATTTGAGAAGCAATTGCTCTTTTCCAAATCAGTTCATATAAACGTTTTTCAGAAGCATCACCATTAGTTAATGAATGTCGCTCAAAATGAGTTGGACGTATAGCTTCGTGGGCTTCTTGTGCACCTGCAGATTTAGTTTTAAACTTTCTTTGTTCAAAATATTTATCGCCGTAAGCAGATTTTATTTCTTGTGCAGCAGCATTTAAAGCAGTATCAGAAAGATTTACCGAATCGGTACGCATATAAGTAATCTCACCTGTTTCGTATAATTTTTGAGCAACCGTCATAGTTCTCGATACAGAAAAACCTAATTTTCTTGCTGCTTCCTGTTGTAAAGTTGAGGTAGTAAATGGAGCTGCGGGATTTCTCTTTAACGGTTTTACATCTAAAGTATTAACCTTAAAAACAGCACCATTGCAATCCTCTAAAAACTTTTGTGCATCCTCTTTTTTATCAAATTTTGAAGAAAGTTCTGCTTTTAGTATCTCTTTTTTATCTGTAGAAAATATAGCAACAACCCTGTAGGCTGCCGTACTTGTAAATGCATTTACTTCTCTTTCGCGATCCACAATCAGTCTTACTGCAACAGATTGTACCCTTCCAGCAGATAATGAAGGCTTTACTTTTTTCCATAAAACAGGCGAAAGCTCAAAACCTACTAATCTATCTAAAACCCTACGAGCTTGTTGGGCATTTACTAAATCGTAATTGATTTTTCTTGGATTTTCTATCGCTTTAAGAATGGCTGGCTTTGTAATCTCATGAAAAACAATACGTTTGGTATTTTGCTCCGTTAATCCTAACGACTCATATAAATGCCAAGAAATTGCCTCTCCTTCCCGGTCCTCATCCGATGCTAACCAAACCATTTCTGCCGATTTAGCCAACTTTTTCAGTTCTGCAACCAATGCTTTTTTATCCGGAGAAATCTCATAATGCTGTTTAAAATCATTATCCACCTCAATGGCACTATCATCCTTTCTAAGGTCACGAATATGGCCATAGCTAGATTTAACCATGAAATCTTTTCCAAGATAACCTTCAATAGTTTTTGCTTTTGCCGGAGATTCTACGATCAGTAAGTTTTTAGCCATTCAGATTTGATTTTAACGCAAATAAAGGATAATATATTTATTAATCCCAAAAAGATAGGATTAATAAGTTTATCAATTTAGGTTTCGATGATTAATACAAATAAAGAATATAGATGGTTTCATTATAAATTTAAATATTAATTTGGGCGTTTTAACACGCTGTACACTCATACTGCACAAGGCATTATCCACAAAGCCGGTATCCATTTCCATCGTTAACGCAGCTCAACTAAATAAAATCCATCGTGATACGAGGTATCATTAATTTTACTCCATTTGGCAACTTAATTTAACTACTTGTTTTTGCCTTAACGAGTTCAAAAACGTAAATTTGAAATCCTAACTTAGGATATAAATCCAATTTCATGCAAGACACCACTATTTATAAACCCAAAAATAAGATCAGATTTGTTACCGCCGCTTCTCTTTTTGACGGGCATGATGCTACTATCAATATCATGAGAAGAATTTTACAATCTTCTGGGGCAGAAGTAATTCATTTAGGGCACAATCGTTCTGTAGATGAAGTGGTTAACTGTGCAATACAAGAAGATGTACAAGGTATCGCCATGACTTCTTACCAAGGCGGGCATATTGAGTATTTTAAATATATG
>JACMNZ010000218.1 GCA_014378285.1 Pseudopedobacter sp. | reverse complement strand
TTTTGGTAAATTATAATGAATTACCCATCTCACGTTAGATTTATCAATTCCCATCCCAAAAGCAACAGTAGCGCAAACCACCTGTAAATCATCATTTATAAACCTTTCTTGTACAGATGATCGCACCGCAGCATCCATCCCTGCATGGTAAAACATGGCGTTTATGCCTTCATTTTGCAAAGCCTCATAAGCTTCCTCGCATTTTTTCCTGCTTAAACAATAAATAATACCACTTTGGTTTTTCCGCTCCTGTATAAAATCAATAATCTCGTTTATTTTTTCTTTTGGCTTTACGCCGATTTTAACCTCTAAACTTAAATTTTTACGATCAAAAGAAGTAATGAATATTTGAGGCTTTTTTAACTTGAGTTGTTTAATAATATCTCTTCGAGTCAATTTATCTGCGGTAGCTGTTAATGCAATAAAAGGAATGGAAGGGTAGCGTTCCCTCAAAAAACCCATCTGCGTATATTCTGGTCTAAAATCATGTCCCCAAGAAGAAACGCAATGTGCTTCATCAATAGCAAATAAGCTTATTTTACACGCTTTTGTAATGATATCTGTATCAGAAAGCAATTTTTCTGGCGAGATATAAAGCAATTTTATAGTTCCATCATGGCAACCATTTAATATCGCTTGTTGCTCCTCAAAACTTTGCGAACTATTATAAAAAGCAGCAGAAATTCCATTGCTCCGCAAAGCATCCACTTGGTCCTTCATCAAAGAAATTAATGGCGAGACCACAATGGCTGTCCCTGGCAAAATTAAAGCAGGAATTTGAAAGCACAAAGATTTTCCTCCGCCTGTTGGCATCAAAACCAAAGAATCGGCACCACTTAAAGTTTTTTCAATAATTTCTTCTTGTTGCAGACGAAAGTGTTCATAACCGAAATGTTTTTTTAGCAGTTGATTTGGAGAGAGCATAGCTTAAAGCGATTTTAATTCTTGATTGATAAAATCTATCAATTGCTCCTTTTTAGGTAATTGCAGCAAATATTGGCTTACAAATAATTCTTTATCAGAATCTGCAACGGCATATTCTACTAACGTTTTATTTTGTGACGTTACCAATAACAACCCAACTGGCGGATTATCTGTTGGCTGCATCATATTTTTTTTATAAAACTGTAAATATGTTTTTAATTGACCAATATGCTCGTGATTTGCTTTTTCTGTTTTTAGTTCTACTATGACATGACATTTTAAAATTCTGTGATAAAATACTAGATCTATAAAAAAATACTCATCACCAATCAGTATTCTCTTTTGTCTAGCCTCAAAACAAAATCCATTTCCCAATTCTAAGATAAAGTTTTGTAAATGATGTAAAAGTGCTTGTTCTAATTCTGTTTCTTCTATTAGATGAGTTTGATTTAAGTTTAAAAAGTCGAAAAAATAATGTGATTTTAAAATATCAGCGGTATTAGTTGGCTCAATTTTGTTTTTTAATTGTTCAAAAGCCCAGTTGCTATCTTTGCTTAATCCTAACCTTTCATAAGTTAATGTATTTATTTGTCGTTGCAATTCCCTTACAGACGGGGTTGTTTTTAAAACGAGTAGTTCAAAAAATCGTCTTTTGGTTGCATCTTCTATTTTAATTAATTCTACAAAATGGGTAAAGGAAGTTGTGATTAGTAAGTTGTATAAATAACTATCATCTTGATTTCCCAATTCGTCAGTCACTGACTGACTAATTGTAAG
>JACMNZ010000217.1 GCA_014378285.1 Pseudopedobacter sp. | reverse complement strand
GCCGGATAATTAATCACCCTTTTAAAAGCTTCTTCATCACTAGGATTAAAAGTTAAACGGAAATAAGCAATTAAATCCTTTATCTCTTTTCTTTGATAAAAAGATAAACCGCCATAAATTTTGTAGGGAACATTCAATTTCCTCAAACCTTCTTCCATCGACCTTGATTGTGCATTGGTACGATACAAAATGGCAAAACTCTTCCACTCTAAATTGTTGTTTCCACGTTCTTGCATGATGGATTCTGCAACAGATTTACCTTCTTCATTATCAGAAAAAGAACGCGTGATTTTTATTTTTTCTCCAATTTCATTATTAGAAAAAATATTTTTTTCTAATTGATTTTTATTGTTTGCAATAATGCTATTGGCAACATTTACTATGTTTTGTGTAGAACGATAATTCTGTTCTAATTTATATACTTTAACATCTGGATAATCTTTTTGGAAGTTGAGGATATTTTGAATATTGGCGCCTCTAAAAGCATAAATACTTTGTGCGTCATCACCAACTACACATAAATTCTCTCTGATAGCTGCCAGTTTTTTAACGATAAGATATTGAGAAAAGTTAGTATCCTGGTATTCATCCACCATTAAGTATTTAAACTTGTTTTGGTATTTATATAAAACATCTGGATGTTCTTTTAAAAGCACATTTGTTTTAAAAAGCAGATCATCAAAATCCATTGCACCCGCCTTAAAGCAACGATTTACATAAGTTTCATATATTTTCCCCAAAAATCCTCTTCCACTGGTAAAATCCTCTGCCTGTATGGTTTCGTTTTGTTGATATTCTTGAACAGAAATCAGGTTGTTCTTGGCATTTGAAATTCGTCCGTAAACAAAGTTATGATGATATAATTTATCATCTAAGCTCATTTCTTTTAAGATGGTTTTTAAAAGACTTTTACTATCATCGGTATCGTAAATGGTGAAATTATTAGGATAACCAATTTTATTGGCTTCAACCCTTAAAATTTTAGCAAAAACAGAGTGAAAGGTTCCCATCCAAATATTTTTTGCTTCTAAACCCACCACAGCAGAAATACGATTACGCATTTCTTTAGCAGCTTTATTGGTAAATGTTAGTACCAAAATATTAAATGGGTCAACTCCTTTTCGAATTAAATGGGCAACCCTGTACGTAATTACCCTCGTTTTCCCTGAACCAGCGCCCGCAATAATCATCACTGGTCCTTCTGTTTGTTCTACCGCTTGTTTTTGTGAAGTATTTAATCCTGCTAAAAAATCCAAATGTTTTATTTTTATTAGAACGCGAAATTAAAAAAAATGGGGCAGAGATTTTCACCTTGCCCCATTTAAAGATTTCCACTTTAATTATTTCTGTTTAAATGATACCTTGTAGGGTTATTTAAAGCTTCATTGATGTCCATTATTTGTTCATCAATTTTATTTACACATTTAACTATTTGAGGAGTAATTTCATTGCTATCTACCATTCCTTCTTCAATTAAAAGCATTAATCCCTTAAGCGTAGCAACAGGGCCTCTTATTTGATGTGATAAATGACTAGAGTATTCTGAAAGCTTTTGATTTTTAATAATTAAATCTTTAGTACGCTCAGCAATCAGCTCTTCTAAACGATGATTTATTTTATCGACATTATTTTTTTGTCGGGAAACTTCTTCATTTAATGCTTTTAATTTAATATTAGATTGTTTGGATTTGTTATTGGTTTTAATCAATAAGAAGATAACGAAGAAAGCTAAGACCGCTACTACAAAACTAGCTATGGATAATTTTTGTGCATTTTTTTGAGCTTGAATAATTAATTCATTCTCTTTCTGCTGTTGCTGCTGTTTTAGGGTTTGTTG